>JANMDA010000275.1:0-10868 GCA_031376085.1 Chloracidobacterium sp. | reverse complement strand
TTTAATTTTGATCCGCCGGCAACGACGGATGAAGTGCAGGCTTCGTCGCTGCAATTCGTCCGCAAATTGTCGGGCATGAACAAACCATCGCAGGCGAATGAGGAAGTTTTTTTTCTAGCTGTGGAACGCGTTGCTGCAGCGGCTCAGGAAATGCTGAATTCGCTTGTTACGACAGCCCAGCCGCGTGATCGTGAAATTGAAGCTCTGCGGGCAAAGGCCCGTGCAGTCAAACGATTTGGTTAGGCCGCAGATAGAAGAGGTTTAGTGGACACTAGTATCAAAGAACGTATTTATTCAATAGACCTCCTCCGCGGCGTGGTCATGATGATAATGCTGCTCGATCATACGCGCGATTTTGTTCATTTCGGCGCGATGTCGTCGGACCCGACAGATCTTGCGACGACCACAATTTCGCTGTTCTTCACCCGTTGGATAACGCACTACTGTGCGCCGACGTTCGTCTTTCTCTCCGGCGTCAGTATTTATTTGCAAAAGTTGAAGGGCAAACCGACAGGCGAACTTTCATGGTTCCTGCTGACGCGCGGCTTTTGGCTGATCGTGATGGAATTTACGCTGGTCCGGTTCGGTTTCGTTTTTAATTTCGACTACAGCTTTCTCGGTGTCGGACAGGTGATATGGGTCATCGGAGTTTCGATGATAATAATGGCCGGGCTCATTTATTTGCCGATTAGGGCAATCGCGATCTACGGCGTGGTGCTGGTCCTTTTACATAATCTTCTCGACCGCATTCAGGTGCCGCCGAATGTCGCGTTTGAAGGACAGCCGCCGCCCGATGCCGGCCAAATTCTTTGGATGCTGCTGCATCAGCAGGGTGGTGTTCCGCTCTTTGGCGGTGCGACGAACGCATTCATAGCATATCCGCTGATCCCGTGGACCGGCGTGATGGCACTTGGGTATGTCGTCGGATCGGTTTATTCGTGGGACGCGAAACGGCGGCAAAAGTGGTTGTTGAAAGCAGGAATTGGCGTTACGGCGGCATTTGTTGTTCTACGACTGATCAACATCTATGGCGACCCGTCGCGATGGTCGTGGCAAGAAGCTCAGTCGTTTACATTCCTTTCTATTCTCAACACGACAAAATATACGCCGTCGCTGCTTTACCTGTTGATGACGCTCGGTCCGGCGTTGATCGTGCTCTCACTCACGGATCGAAAAAAAGGAAAAGCGATCTGGCAGCGCATCTGCATAACCTTCGGCTGCGTGCCGATGTTCTACTACCTTCTGCAATTCCCGCTTGCTCACTCGCTTGCAATTATTCTCAGTTATCTCACCGGTAAGGACATTGCATATTTCTTTTTGAACTTCCCCGCGAGCATGGCAGCAGCGCCGCCGGACGCAGGATTTCCTCTTTGGGTCGTCTATGCCGTCTGGATCGCCGGATTATTGATCCTCTATCCGCTTTGCTTATGGTGGGGAAATCTCAAACACAGAAACAAACATTGGCTTTTAAGTTACCTCTGATAATGCTTCGGCCTAGATTAAGATCTATACGATTTGTTATTGTTACTTTTAATCTTTTCACCTAAGTTCACATTCTGTAAATGCGCGATAGAACAAAAGCCGAGCCTAAAAATAATTTCATTCTTGAGGCAAATGCCGACCGAATTGTTTTGGGCCTCATAGCGCTTTGTTTTATCGCGTTCGCTATACACCATATTGTCGCCTACGATTTCTTTTGGCAGCTCAAAACGGGACAACTCGTCAGGCAGGCAGGTTTTCCTGCAACCGACCCTTTCAGCTATGCGTTTCAGGGCCGTGTTTGGACTGAGGTCCGTTGGGGTTATTGTGTAGTTATCAGCCTTATCTATGATTGGTTTGGGATCGATTACCTTATCGTCGCAAAGGTAGCGTTTCTTTCTGTCGCGGGGTTTTGTCTCTGGCAATTTGGACGGCGAGAGGCTCGATGGGCCGTAAATCTCGCATTGCTCTCAGCCCTGATAATGATGCATCAGCGGCTGATGATCCGTCCGGAACTTGTTACATACGTTCTCTTACCTGTCTATCTGCTGTTGATACGGCGTTTCCAAACAGAGGGAAAATTTCACTGGCTCATCCCATTACCTGTCTTACAAATACTCTGGGTAAATTCGCATACGCTCTACATCCTGGGCCCGGTCGTTTTATGGTTATTTGCGGGATCGGAGATCATCGATAAAATGATGGGCCGTAAGCAAGCCGATGGCGGGACATCGTCAGCATATATTAAGTGGTTGGTGATAACTGCAATCGCAGCATCGCTTGCCTGCCTGATCAATCCTTATGGCGTTGACGGCGCTCTATTTGCGTTTGAGCTGTTTCGCGAAATGCAGGCCGATAATGCTCTTAGCAGTTTGATCACCGAATTGAGAAGCCCGTTATTGTCGCCATCTTTCGGGGTGCCTTTTGTCTCGTACTGCATCATCATCCTCATATCTGCATACGGTTTCGTGCTTCGCCGCCGGTCGCTTGAGCTTGGATGGTTTCTGCTCTGGGCGGCATTTCTTTATCTGTCGGCTGTATCAGAGCGCAACAGTGCATTGTTCGGGATCGCTGCTTGCGCTTCGATCATGATCAACTACGGCAGCCTGTCCGTAAAACCGAATGTGATCTGGGCAGCCCGTGGAGTATGCGCGCTTTTTGCGGTGATAATGATACCGCTCATTGTGTCGAATTATTATTATCGATCTATCGACCCCGATCGAAAATTTGGTTTTGGCGTCGCAGAGCGCCGGTTTCCGATACGGGCGATGGAGTTTGTCGAAGAGCAAGGCCTGCCCAAACCTGTGATCACCAACCTTGCGGAGAGTTCCTATCCGCTTTTTAAGGAAGGCCCGCAAAGTGTATATGTTGACGGGCGTCTCGAGGTGTATGGGTCATCGAATATAGTCGAGTCAGTAAAAACCTACTCGACCGGTGAAGGCCTGCTCGATACCGTTAACCGGCTGAATGTTTTTACATTGATTGCTCATATTGAGAATGACGTTGTGCTTCTACAGCGACTAATAAACGATCCCACCTGGGCCGCAGTTTACTATGACGACGCCCACATTATTTTTGTCCGCAATGCTCCGTCAACACAGGCTGTCATCCAGCGACTCAAGATTAATTGGCTGGATCCGCAGCCAATTAAGGTCGATGCTCCGCCGCAATTTAGATCGGACCATTTTTTGACGGGTGTCTTTCCTTCTATCGGAGACAGTGCACCGGCTCGGGCACTCGGACGATTGTATCTATTGGCAGGAAATACTCCATTGGCACAAACGTCATTTGAGGAAGCTATACATCAGTGGCCGGATGACTCTCAGGTTTGCTTTCCGCTCGGTGTAATATATCGTGCGCAAAAGCGCGAAGCAGAAGCCAAAAAACTGTTCGCCAAGGTTCCTGAAGAAATGTTCAGACAGCATAACAATCAGGTCTTTGCCGGGACGATCTACGAATCAAACGCTAATTGGCAGGCGGCGACCGATGCATGGCTTCAGGTGGCAAACCTCGGCGATAAAAGTTTTGAGGTTTATCAACACGTCGCACAGGCTGCGGTCAATTCAGAAAGATGGGACGCTGCCTATACAGCTTTTGACGCAATGGTTAAAACCAAGCCAAACGACATCGAGATATTAAACAATCTTGGAGCCGCAGCCGAAAGATTAAATAAAAAACCGGAAGCATTGGCTGCACTGTCCAAATCGCTTCAACTCAAACCCGATCAGGCAGATATTGCTACGCAGATAGGTCTAATCAAGTTAAAACTGGGTGATAACAATGGGGCTAAACAAGCTTTTGAACAGGCAGTGACGGCAGATCCATCATTTGAGCCGGCGAACAGGTATTTAGAAAAAATGCGATCGGCACAGGCGCCTAAATAATCCTTGTCACCGATTCACGCTTGATCGTCCGATTCGGCTCTAAACGAATCCTCTCTGCGGGTCAGGACATTGTACTTGAAAATATACCAGAGAGCGGCAAAACCATCTGTGCGAGCCAACTTCTTACCGGCCTCGTAAGTTCTGGCCTTGTATGTGATCGGCACCTCGACAATAGGGCGTTTTAGTTTAGAAACCTTCGCCGTTGCTTCAACTTCAAAACCAAATTTGTTCGATGTGATGATCATGCTTCGCACAAGGTCGCCCCGAAACGCGATGTAGCATGTTTGGATATCTGAAAGACGCTGCCCGCTCAGGATATTGGAAAAAAGAGTGATGCCTTTATTTGCAAGGTAGTGCAAATAATAAGCAATATCCAATGGAGCGTGTTTGGAAAAACGAACGCCGTAAACGATCTCGGCCTGCCCGTTTATGATCGGAGCTATCACCTTTGATATTTCAGACGGATCATATTCCAGGTCAGCGTCCTGAACGATTACAACCTCGCCTTTTGTCAAAGCAAAACCGCGTTTTATTGATTCAGTCTTGCCGAGGTTTGTCTCGTTCCTGATAAGCATGATGTTTGTATAAGAATCGGCGAGAGTTTTGGCGATCTCAGCAGTCTTATCTGTAGAACAGTCGTCGATTATTATCAGCTCCGCAAGTTCAGGCACAGCAAGAACATCTTCGATTACCTGCCTGATCGTATTCTGTTCGTTAAAGGCAGGCATAACGACCGACAAACACCGCTCTCCCGGAACAGGCTCGGCTGTTTCACTCTTCTTCGCTAAGTTATCGTGATCTTTCAGAACGGCGGCTTACTCCATTTCACTTTCGTCGATGTCAAAATTCGCATAGACCTTTTGCACATCGTCGTTGTCGTCTATTGCGTCGTAAAGCTTCATCATGGAGCGGGCGTCGCCGCCTTCGAGCCGGATGTAGTTTTGCGGGATCATCGAGATCTCGGAGGCTTGGGGTTCGATGCCTGCGGCTTTTAACGCGTCGGCTACTGCCTCGAAATTGTCTGGTGAGGTAAAGATCTCAAAAACATCGCCTTCGTCCTGCATGTCGTCGGCTCCTGCTTCAATGGCGATCTCAAATAGATCATCTTCGCCCTTCGCGGCCTTATCGACTACGAAATAGCCCTTTTTATCAAACATCCACGCAACGGAACCGGCTTCGCCAAGATTGCCGCCGTTCTTTGAAAAAATATGACGAAGCTCCGCCACCGTCCGGTTGCGGTTATCGGTCATGGTCTCGACCAGCACTGCAACGCCGCCTATGCCGTAGCCTTCATAAGTGATCTCGTCATACGCCGCTCCCTCAAGCTCGCCGCTGCCTCGCTTTATAGCCCGGTCGATGGTATCGTTCGGCATATTTGCCCCTTTGGCGTCCGAAACTGCTTTGCGAAGCCGTGCATTGGAATCAAGATCGCCGGTGCCGCCAGTGCGTGCCGCAACCGTGATCTCTTTGATCATCTTGGTAAAGATCTTGCCGCGTTTGGCGTCCGTCGCACCTTTTTTGTGCTTAATTGTGTGCCACTTGGAATGTCCTGACATTTATTAGAAACCTTTATTTTATTGAATTAAAGTCGAATAAAAGAATATATCACGCCTGTTTTTAGCGTGCAAAATGCCCGATTTGATCCGTCCATCGAATCTCCCTGATATGCGGCTTGTCACGCAGGACATTTTGGATCAGATCACAGAGATTAGAGCGAAGAGCTGAATCTTTCGACCCGAACATCCATTTACGTTCTTTCTCGATGGTGATCAGCCAATCCGCCTGCTCGACACCAATAGATTTGTCCATGATCGCGCAGGCAATGACAAATTTCTCGCCGCCTGCCTCCGCCAAAACGCTCCAGCCCCAGTCATCTTGAAATGGTTCACCAAAACTGAATTCATGGCCGCCGCAGGCATCGGCCAGCCACTCGGCAAGATCTTTGCCAAAAGATTTTCCGTTCTTACTTTCAAAAATATCCGTCGTAAAAGAGATTTGGCTTTTCATTTGATCACTTCCTCAAACTCCGATTGTGACAGGTTTGCGATCTTTATTCTCTTGCTCTTTGAAGTTTCACCGACGACTATCTCGACATCACTCTTCGAAACTCTAAATTGTTTTGCCAGTAATTTGATCAATTCCGCATTAGCTGCGCCGTCAACCGGAGGCGACACAAGCTGCACCTTTAACGCTCCGTCGTATTCGCCGACGATCTGGCTTCTCGATGCACGCGGCACCACACGAATTGCGAAAATGATCGATCCGTCCTTTTCGACAATTTTCATGCGTCCTCCTATTGGATCACAAAGATCTTGAGTACCAACGACTGCAAAAAGCCGATCAGCAGCAGCACGATCATCGCCGAAATGTCGAACATTCCGATTGGCGGAATAAGCTTCTGCACCGGCAAAAGAATGGGATTAGTTACCTTCATCACAAAGGCAAGAAACGTCTTGCGCGTAAATACAAACCAAAACGAAATAAATCGGATAAATATAAACAGCACCAAAATACTAAGCAGCCCGTAAAGCACAAAGCCAACGAATTTTTTTGGATTTCCTTCTGCAATTGCCACCGATAAACCATCAATTATCTGAAAGGTGTTAAAGACGATCTGCATTAAAAAAAATGTCAAAACGAGCCCGATCAAAATGGTCAATAGCGGAGCAAGCCGCGTATCGATGCGGTACATCGCAAAAAACCTTGCCGCAGGATAAACCCATCTTTCCGTAGCCTTTCGCACCTTAAAGCCAAACCTGCCCACCTTTCCAAAAGGATTTGGATCAGCGTAATTGAATATCATTCGCAGGATCAACACACCCAAAAACAAGCCAAACAATGACCAAACGATCAAGAAAATAATTGGATAAACAATTTTCGTCAGCATATATTAGCCACAGAGAACACAGAGTTCACAGAGAAATTCTTTTTATACCTTCACGGAGCATTTTTGCGCCAAAATTGATCAATAATACACATTATAAACTGGTATGGCGGCACCTATGATACTTTGCGTCAACATATCATTTTCCATTCTCAGTGTTCTCTGTGGCTATTTTCCTCGGTCGCCAAAAATTGCAGTGCCGACGCGAACAACAGTCGCACCTTCTTCGATGGCGATCTCAAAATCGTGGCTCATTCCCATTGATAGCTCGCCGTTTGGTAAAACTTCATCGCGTATCGCCCTCAGCTTCTTAAAATATGGCCGCGTCGCCTCGGCATCATCAAAAAACGGCGGCAGAAGCATCAAACCCTTAAGACGAAGGCGTTTACAAGTTTTCAGATAAGCTACAATGTCCGGCAGATCGCTTTCAGCAACGCCGGATTTTGTTTCTTCTCCGGCTAGATCGACCTGAACAAACACAGAGAGAGCGTCGCGGCCATCTTCAATACAAATACGCTCCAGACGTTCAGCGAGTTCGAGCGAATCGACCGACTGGATAACGTCAAACAACTGCACAGCGCGGCGAGCCTTGTTGGATTGCAGATGTCCGATGAGGTGCCATTCCGCAGCGTCGCGGCCGATCTCGGCGATCTTGGACTCGGCCTCCTGCACCTTATTCTCGCCAAAAACGGCGATACCGGCTTCCATCGCTTCGTGCAAGACAGAAGCGGGATGAGTTTTGCTCACGGCGACGAGCTTTATCTCATCAGGGTGTCGGCCAACACGAGAAGCCGACTCCGTTATCCGTCGCCGAATGTCGGCCAGATTTGTCTCTATATTGACCTGCACAACGTCAAATATACCAAATCAAGAGCGTCATTCTTGAGTTTTACGGGTCGAATTCGTATTATCGATATTCGCCCAACAAGCGGACGTGGCGGAATTGGTAGACGCGCAGGTCTCAGAAGCCTGTGATGGTGACATCGTGGGAGTTCGATTCTCCCCGTCCGCACCATAAAACAGTCAGCAGACAAGAGACGGGAGTCGAGAGAGATTGACTCCCGTTCTCTTTGCGTTCTTAGCGTCTTTGCGTGAAACTTCTTCCTAATGCGGCCTGAATTTATTACAGCCATTAAGGTCAATCAAGGTGCGTTTGGGATCGAGCTTTCCGAAACCCACATAGAACGTCTTGCCGATTACTACGAATTAGTTCAGGAGCACAATCCGCTGCTGCATCTCGTCGGGCCTTGCACGCCAGAGGAATTCGCCATCCGCCATATCCTCGAATCGCTTGCGTTGCTCGAATATCTGCCTAAAAACACAACATTTGCCGACGTCGGTGCAGGCGCCGGGTTGCCGTCGATACCTTGCCTGCTTGTGCGCGATGACCTGCAAGCTTTATTGATCGAATCGAAGGAAAAGAAAGGAAAGTTTTTACAGCAGGCGGTCGATAAGCTGGGTATATCAAATCGTGCGGATGTACTAAATCATCAGTTTGAAGAAGCCGATCTGTCCGATTGCCAGTTTGTTACCTGCCGGGCACTAGATAAGTTTACAGAGAAACTGCCGCGTCTCAGCAAATGGGCTAGGCCGCGTGAAATGCTGCTTTATGGCGGAGAAAATCTCAGAAATGCTCTTCTATCCCAAAAGATCGATTTCCAAGAAATACTACTACCTTTATCTGAACAACGCTTCCTTTTCGTTACAAGGCTTGCGTAATGTTATTGACTGACCTGCAGCAGATTGTAGAGCACATATTTTAGACCGGGCGCAGGTTCTAACAGATAAGCGCCGACTTTTATTCTTATTTCGTCGTCATTGACGATCCGTTCAAGGGCGCTGCGGCTGATTTCGTAAACGAGTTTTTCGCGCATATCATCGCCGTCTTGAAAACTCGTTCTTTTTGCCTTGCCTATAACCAGATCTTTTCCGCTGCCTGTAAGGACAAGATTGTTGTTTACGAGAAATCGCCATTTTTTCGAAGTCGAAACCATGCTGAAAACATAAGTGCCTTTTCTTTTATCACCGTCTTCTTGTCGGTAAAAATAAGAGATATCGATTGACGTCTGATATTCATGTTCAAGAGATTTTTCCAGTTCCCTGACTTCCAAAAATGTAGTGCCGAGGTAGCCTCTTCGCGTTACGGGGTCATACTCGTTCGCGAGGGCACCGACATTTCCCAGTGACGGATTTCCGCGCGGCTTCGCTTCAACTCTGCGGCTTACGAAAGGCGACCTCGAAGCTTTTGCAAAATTGGCTTGTTGTTGTTGCTGCTGCTGTTTTGCTTGTTCATTTTTTTGGATCTCGGCGCGAAATTCCCACGCGGGCTTTAATCCGGCTATTGACCAGACTCCAAGATTATCTTTTTTCGCCGCTGCTTCGAGCGACGAGTAAACGTCGAATTCTGTCTTGTCCTGTCCGGAACTTTCCCTCGGCATATGCCATGCGGCACCGTCGCGGAGCATTTGCTGACTCATGTCAATGTCCCTTACTGTCACTTGTCCAATCGCGTAGTCTTTAACTATTGATTTTGGCCGATACACGATGGATTTGCCGATTAAAAGTGTGCGAAGGTGATCTTTAACCGTATCGTGCAGTTCCTGTCCCTGATCCGGCACGTCGATGTATTGCAACTCGACCTTGACCTGACCACTGGAGATCGCGACGAGAACCGTCTTCCCGTCGATCACATCTACAACCTGTCCGCCGATCGGAAACTGGGCAGCGGTCGAACCGGTAAACAAAAGAACGGAAGCCAATGCAAAAATGAACAAAACAAATATTCTAAACATATTCAACCTCATTAACGGATCTCAAGATCGTATTCGCGCAAGCGCCGATAGAGCGTCGAGGGCGAGATGCCGAGCAGTTCAGCAGTTTTTCCACGATGCCAGCCTGTTTTTTCGAGAGCACCGATGATCTGCGCCCGTTCGGAATCGCGCAGGTTCGTGGGTGATGCGTTGTGAAAGGAACTCACCCCCGCAGCGTGCGGAGCATTATAACTGACAGAAACGGTCGGCTTTTCCATGCGAAAAGCGATCTCGGGCGGCAGTTCTCGCGGCGTTATCAACTCATTGTCGCAAAGCAGGATCGCACGTTCGAGACAATTACGAAGCTGTCGGACGTTGCCTGTCCAGTCGAACGCCGACAAAGCTTCTATCGTCGCAGGCGACATTTCCGGCGCTTGAGCGCCAGCGAGTTTGTATAGCAAATGGCGGGCGAGCGGCTCTATGTCTTCACGCCTTTCGCGTAATGGGGCAATATTTATCTCAAAGCTATTGATCCGATACATCAGGTCAGTGCGGAAGATGCCCTCGGCTACGGCTTGATCTTTGTCGCGGTTTGTGGCGGCAACAAGACGCACATCTATCTCAACCTTTTTTACACCGCCCACGCGGAAAAATGTCCGCGTCTCGAGAGCACGAAGTAATTTGGACTGAAGCGGCATCGGCATTTCCATCACTTCGTCGAGAAACAATGTTCCGCCATCGGCGATCTCAAAAAGCCCAAGCTTGCGCGCCTTTGCTCCCGAAAACGCGCCGGCTTCGTGGCCGAAAAGCTCGCTTTCGAGCAATGTATCCTGCAATGCTGCGCAGTTAAGATCTATAAACGGCTTGTCGCTTCGAGTGCTCAACCGATGGATCGCCTGCGCTATCAACTCTTTGCCGACACCTGATTCGCCGGTGATCATAACCGATGTGTCGGACGGTGCGACGCGGTTTACGAGCCGTAAAGCTTCTTTCATCTGCCTCGATTCGGCAACGATGTCCGGCAGGCTGTGATTCGTCCTGGCTATCTGAGCACGCAGCCTTTGATTATCTACCTTGATTTGCTGTTTTTCGGCAGCGGCAGTAACAAGCGCTGAAAGTTCGCCGATCCTATACGGCTTAGTTAGATAATCGTACGCTCCAAGTTTCATCGCCTCGATCGCGCTTTCGACCGACGCCTGTCCCGTCAGCATTATCATCTCAGGCGGATTTTGGCTCCGTTCGCGTGTTCGACGCAGCAAAGCCATCCCGTCAAGCCGCGGCATATTTATGTCGCACAGCAGCACGTCGAAATCCTGCTCCTCGAGCATTTTCCACGCAGCTTCGCCGTCCTCAGCCCAGCCTGGGGGCTAT
>JANMDA010000116.1:0-9372 GCA_031376085.1 Chloracidobacterium sp. | reverse complement strand
ATAGAGCGTCAGCATGATATTTCTTGATATTGTCTTGAATATCATTTGTTTGAGGCACGGGGTTCTGTCGTTCTCCACGCGAACTAAAACAACTCTATAATTCGCGTAGCGAATGTCAGCATTTAGCCCATAGCGTTAGCTATGGAAAGAGTAGTCAAATACAATAAGCTCGCAAAGCGAGCGACAGATCACCGCCATAAATATTGCTTGTCAAACGCGATGCCAGAACTCTCTAACATCTGAATAAACTCCTGACGAAAATCGGCTTTTTGATGATGTTCTTCTTGATTTTGAATATACCTTTGCACATGCGAAATCTGAGACTTGCCAACTGTAAATGCTCCGTAACCGTTCTGCCATTCAAAATTGCCGTTAGTTATTTCGTTTGCCCATTTCGACGTATTCGATTTTAACTCACGCATAAAATCGGAAAGTAGAATTGTTGGTTTCAAGATAACGAGGATGTGAACATGGTCAGAGACGCCGCCGATTTCTATTAGTATTCCGCCCAAACCTCGCACAGTTCCGCCAATGTAATCATAAAGACGAGCCTTAATAGCCGGAGTGATCAGCGGCCTCCTTTCTTTTGTCGAAAAGACGATGTGGAAAATCAGATTGGAATAGGTGTGTGGCATCTTTCTGTCGTTCGCTACGCGAACTTGCTGTATCATTTTATGCTGTCCACAATCTTGCGATTGTGGCTAATTGCTGCTGTCCGCTACGCGGACTAACGGGTTATTTTTGAGGCAACTTCATTACGATCAAACATTTCCTGATCGCCCGTTTTCATGTTTTTTAGTGTTACTTTGCCTTCGGCTATCTCCGATTCGCCGAGAACACAGACCCACGGCACTTTGATCGTGTCGGCGTATTTCAACTGCTTCCCGAGTTTGTCGGCTTCGGGATAGACGACAACACGCACTACTTGATCTCTCAATTCGTTGGCGAGTTTCAATGATTCACTAATGGTTTCTTCGCTCCAGATCGTGACCATCACGTCGGCGGAATTCGACGCTGCAATTTCCGGCGGGAACATGTTTTTTTCTTCCATTACAACGAGGATACGTTCGAGTCCGAGCGAAAAGCCGCAAGCCGGGATCTGTTCCTTGCCAAACATACCGATCAAACCATCGTAACGCCCGCCGCCGCCTAGTGAACCGGCAAGATCGGGAACATTGGCCTCCATGATCGCTCCGGTGTAATACGACAGGCCGCGTGCGAGGGTTGGGTCAATGAGGATCGGGGCATTATCGGCGAATTTAAGAATTTGGCCGAGTTCGGTCAGGGTTTCGTTGCTGACGATATTTATTAGATTGGCGACGATGATGCGGTTGATGTCGTGTTCCTGATTCAAGATCTCCTGCGTTTTTGCGAAGATCTCCATTAGCATCGTCGATGCGGATTCTGAAACA
This sequence comes from Chloracidobacterium sp., assembly GCA_031376085.1. GTDB lineage: Bacteria > Acidobacteriota > Blastocatellia > Pyrinomonadales > Pyrinomonadaceae > OLB17. The sequence continues at coordinate 7,960 of JANMDA010000116.1, read as the reverse complement.
CCGCGTTCGTCGAGTTCTTTAGCGACGCCGTCGGCACCGATCTTGTCGAGTTTGTCGATTGCAACCAACGCGTCGGAATGCAGTTCCTCTGGTACACCGGCTGTGTCGAGAATGTCGGTCAAAACCTTTCTGTGATTCAGGCGTATCGTGACATCCTTAAATCCCAATCTTTTGAATACTTCGCTGACCGCCAACATCAGCTCAGCCTCAATAACCATTGAGTTTGAACCAATGGCATCGACATCGCATTGATAAAATTCACGAAAGCGGCCGCGCGCCGGTCGGTCGGCGCGCCACACCGGTTGTATCTGGTAGCGTTTGAAAAATTTCGGCAGGTCGTTTTTATTATTTGCTACGACTCTGGCTAACGGAACAGTGAGGTCGTAACGCAGAGCCAAGTCCGCGAGTTCGCTTCTCGCGTTACCTCTTGTAAGGCTCTCGTCTAATTTCTCGCCGCGTTTGAGAATCTTAAAGACGAGCTGATTGCCTTCTTCGCCGTATTTGCCCATCAGCGTTTCGATGTTTTCGACGGCGGGCGTTTCGAGCGGTTCGAAGCCGTAGCTCTCAAAGACCTCTTTGATAATGCCGATCACATATTCGCGTTTTCTGACGTCAGAGGGCAGAAAATCACGCATTCCGCGGGCTGGATTCGTACTTGCCATAGCTAAGAAGATTTAACCACAGATAAACTCAGATAGACACAGATACAAGAGCATTTTCTTATCCGTGTTTATCTGTGTCCATATGTGGTTTCATATTGTTTTTTTAATTCGGTGTAGTTTCGCCAGGACTGGTCGAGATAGGCGAGTTCATCTGCGGTGAGTTGGCGTTTTACTCTTGCAGGTGATCCCATTACAAGCGAGTTCGACGGTATTTGTGTTCCGGGAGTCAGCAGCGAACCGGCTGCGACGAGCGAATTTCGTCCGACGCGAACGCCGTCCATAAGTATTGCTCCGATGCCAATGAGGCAGCCGCTTTCGACGTGGCATCCGTGCAGAACGACGCGGTGGCCGACGGTGATTTCGTCTTCGAGCACGGTCGAATGGGTTTTTGAACTGACATGGATAACTGTCATGTCCTGAATGTTCGTCCTTGCACCGATGCGGATGAAATTTACGTCGCCGCGAACAACCGAGCCAAACCACACGCTCGAATCTTCGCCGATCTCAACATCGCCTATAATCACGGCATCGTCAGCTATGTAAGCCGTCGAATCGATCTTTGGGTGAATATTCTTAAATGGTTTTATCATTTATTTTTGCCGCGGATAAAGCGGAGAAGAAAAAACAAATCAGGCTGTTTTGATCCGCGTCATCCGCGTTAATCTGCGGCTAAAATTCTTACTATTAACCTCGCAACTTTCGCCTTACCATTCCGAACGCTTGTTCCAATTCCGTGACACGCAGCAGTTTTGCGACGATGACAAATGCGATTCCGCCGAGCGCTATCGGCAACAATACCTCGGCCAATTTTATTGCAAACGTCGCTGCTCCAAATTGATTCAACAGAAAATGATAACTCGTATAGGAAACCGATGAAAGTATGACACTTGCTGCGGCGATCTTTGCGAATGAGAAGATGATCTCGCGGCCGTTAAGCCGTTCGATACGTTTTCGCATCAGCAGCGCGAGGGCGAAGAAATTTACGAGAGCAACAAGAGAAGTTGCCAGAGCCACGCCGACGTGACCGTAGCCATTTGGAGTTGCTTCTGTCACGCCGTAGTGCGAGAGCCATTCGCGCATGAAATAACTGCCCATAAAGTTCACGCCTATAGAGGCGACGGCGATCATCATTGGCGTTTTTGCATCGTTTAAAGCGTAGAATGCAGGCGATAAAATCTTTATTGCAGCGTAGCCAGTCAGACCGATGGAATACCCGACAAGAGCGATCGCCGTCATGCTTGTTGCGGTCGCGTCAAATTTTCCGCGTTCGTAAATGAGCCGGACAATCGGTTCGCCAAGAACGATCAGGCCGCAGGCCGATGGCAGCGTCATCAGAAAAACGAGATTCATTGACGACGAGACCGTGTCGCGAAATTCTTTCATTTTTCCTTCGCTGGCGAGTCTTGACAGAACCGGTATCGCCGCCGTGCCGACCGCTACCCCAAATAAGCCGATAGGGAATTGCATTAGTCGAAAAGCGTAGCTCAGCCAACCCTGCGCGCCCTCGATGCCAGAGACGAAATATGTGTTTATCAGCACATTGATCTGCACGGCAGATGTTCCAAGTATCGCCGGCGCCATCAGGGTGATCACCCTGCGGACGCCTTCGTCGGTGAAACTCAGCATTGGTGAAAAGCGGAAACCGACCTTAAAAAGCGCGGGCAACTGCATCAAAAATTGAGCCGCGCCGCCGATGAGAGTGCCGATCGCCATTCCGATGATCGCCCATTGTGATGGAAAGTCGGGAATCGCGTTCTTATCACCTGAATTAAGCCAGCCGCCGCTCAAGTAGTACGCGAGGCCGAGGCCGAATATGATCGAGACGATGTTAAAGACCGTCGAGGCAGACGCCGGAACACCGAAAACGCCTTTTGTGTTGAGCACGCCCATCGCGACCGCCGCGAGAGCGACAAGCAGAATAAACGGAAACATTATTTGCGTGAGCGTTGTGGCAAGAGCGGCCTTTTCGGGCGAGAAGCCGTCGGCGACAAGATTAACGAACTGCCGTGAAAACAAAATTCCGACGATGCAGATCACGCTCATCACCACTGCCAGCGCATTGAGCACGAGGCTAGCCAAACGCCATGCCTCCTTTTCGCCTTTATTGATCTGGTAATCGGTAAAAACTTTTACGAAAGCGGCTGACAGTGCTCCTTCGGCAAAGAGATCGCGTAGGACATTCGGAATGCGGAAGGCAACTACATAAGCGTCATATAGAAAGCCCGCGCCGAAATACCGGGCAAAGATCATCTCGCGAACAAGTCCAAAAACACGCGAGAACATCACCGCGATCGAGACGATGCCAGCTGAACGGGCGACACTCGTTTGCTTTGTCGCTGGTGCGGCTTGGGATTCGATGACTGACGCAGCAGCGTCCGGTTCGGCTAGCGATTCCGGTGTTTCCGAAGCACTATGTTCGTTTTCGGATTCGGTCATTGACAGGTCCGGCCAAAGCACTTGGCCAAGCGGGAATTATCTCACGCGCCGCAAAAAGAAAAAAGGAAGCAAAATATTGCTTCCTTTGATAGAGAAGATAAATTAGCCATTTAGCGAGATCGCCCGTTCGGATAACTGACTCGCGATTTTGCCAGTCGTGATTCAAGTGAAACGGCGTCGTACTTCATCGGAACCGGGCCGCCAAACTGGCTTTGGACGAGCGATACGAAATTATTCTGAAACGCCCGGAATTTTCCGACGCTGCCGCGCTGGTTGAAGATGACAAAAAGGTATTTGCCGTTTCGCGTATTTATCTCGCCGCAAAGGGCACTTACGCCCGCATCGGTTTGGCCGAGTGTGCCGGTTTTACCGACGACGCTGCCGGTGGCAAAATCTGCGTCGAAGCGATTTTCGAGCGTGCCTTTGTCGATGCCGGCGACGGGCATAATATCAGCGAATGTCATTTTATAGCGGGCCAGATCAGTTCTGAGGGCACGCATAAGCAGCATCATTGCGTTCGGGGTAACGCGGTTATAGCCTAGGCCGCTCGATGTTTGGATCGAAAACTCGACAGGAGGCACGTTTGCATTCAGATGAACAAGCCGCGCTACGGCGTAAGGGCCGCCAAGCATGTCGCCGAGGCGTTCGGAGAGAAAATTATTCGAATAACAGAGCGTGGCCTTGATGATCTCGCGGATCGGAGCGGATTCGTGTGTGAAAAGTAATTGCAGGCTGCTCGGGATCGGCTGGGCATAGACCGAGCCGGTGAACGTGACGCTCGGAATGCCGTTTGTCTGGCCATATTTTCCGGAATAGGAAAGATAATTGAGCCACGCACGCGTTGCGGCTGGTGAACGCCTCGATGCGTCCATAGCGGCAAAAAGCGATTGTCCAGACGCGAGCGACGAGCCGGAATAATTCATCACAAAATTATCGGTGACGATCAGATCGCCGGTTACGACGCGTATGCCGATCTTGTTTAATTCGTCTGCCAATGTCACGGCGTGCTGAAATCCGAACATCGGATCCTTGCCCGAAATGTAGACGTTTCCGTTGAGCGTGCCGGTCGTGCGGTCAATCGCTCCGTCGGTATAAACGATGGTCGAGAAACGAAATTCAGGACCGAAGGTCTTGAGGACGGCGTAAGCGGTCGCGACTTTGACGTTAGATGCAGGGTTGAATACTTGTGTCGAGTTGCTTTCGATTACAACATTGCCGTCGAGCGATTCTACCAGAACGCCGGAATAACCGGGAATCGATACCTCAGCAAGAGCAGGAAAAAGCGTCCTGACTGCGTTAGACGAAACCGGTGCAAGCGAAACGCTGCCTGTTTTTTGAACCAAATTCGGTGTCGATGCCGGTTTAAAAACCTTGATATCCTGCAGCAGTGGCTGTGCCGAACCCTGGCCAAAATTAAGGCCTGCGGCCAGACACATTATCACCGCAATACATAACAAATTAGCGGTTTTTCTTATAGTTTGTGACATTGAAAACAAATTGTTCGGCAAGATCGAGCGGCAGGCTTTCGGGGCAGCGAAAAGCAACGCTGACATAAATATATCATATTTTAACAAGGAATTTTCGATTTTTGGCCTCTTAGTGTTCATGCTGGCGGTTAGGCGTTTCTTTGATGGCAACGGTCGGCAAGGCGATGCATGTCGTTAAGCATTGCTTATGGCAGCAATTGCTTTTCTTTATACACGAAGAAAACAAAAAATGGAAGCATTTTTCAGCAGTTCTAAGCGAATATTTTTGCTTGACTCGAATCTTTAATGTAGCTACAATAATGTGTGCGAATTGAGTTTGATCCCGACAAGGATTTAACGAATCAGACGAAACACGGCGTCCCTCTGGCTCTTGCTGGCGAACTTGATTGGGATGCCGCGCTGATTTGGATGGATGATCGCTTCGAATACGGTGAATTGCGAGTGATCGCGCTCGCTCCACAGACAGCGACGCTATATTATGTAGCATTTGTTGAACGTGGGTCAGCTTTCAGGATCATCAGTTTGCGGCGGGCAAATCGTCGTGAGGTTAAACATTATGTCCAAAATATCTAAACGCCCCACAATAGTGATGCCTACAATGGCGGAAGACAGGGCAATCACCACTGCAGCCAAGGGTGATCCTGACGCGCAACCATTGACAGCGAAACAGATGAAGTCGATGGTTCCGATGCGCGTTTTGCGTGGCCGTCCAAAGTCGGCAAATACAAAACAACTTGTCTCAATGCGTTATAGCCGCGAGGTTTTGGCGTATTTCAAATCAACTGGCGAAGGATGGCAGTCAAGAATTGATCAGGTGCTTCGCGAATATGTCGCGCGACATTCCCGGCAAGCGTAACGTCGAGCCGGATTTCAGCTAATCAACAAAATCAATATCGACATGGTGGGGTATGATGCCGGCCTTGTGCCCTTCGTCAAGGAGGCGGCGGACGGCTTCGCGGCCGCGGTCGCCGTAGTCTAGTGTGAGGTCGTTGACCCACATCGCGACAAAGCGGTCTGCAAGTTCGGGCTTCATGTCGCGGGCAAACTGCATTGCGTAGGCGAGAGCGTCTTCGCGGTTTTCCATCGAGTAGACAATGCTCTCGTGAAGGTGCTTAGATACCTGTCGCATTAGATCTGCGCCGAGGTCGCGGCGGATGACGTTGCCGCCCATCGGCAAAGGCAGGCCTGTTTTCTCATGCCACCATTCGCCAAGATCGAGCACTTTGTGAAGGCCGAGTTGGTTGTAAAAAAGCTGTCCTTCGTGAATAAGCAATCCGGCGTGAACGTCACCGCTTTTAACAACGTCAATGATCTCGTCAAACGGCACGACTATATGCTCAAAATTCGGATTAAAGATCTTGAGGGCGAGATAAGCGCTTGTCAGTTCGCCTGGAATGGCGATCGTCATCTTACCGATTTCTTCGGCATCCCGCGGCTCATTTGCAACTACGATCGGGCCGTATTTATCACCGATGCTTGCTCCGTGCGGCAGCAGAGCGTATTTGTCGGCAACATATGCATAGGCGTGAAAGGAAATTGCCGTCACGTCATAAACACCATTACGAGCATCCTCGTTTAATTTTTGGATGTCCTTGAGCGTGTGATTGAATTTCAAACCTTCGGTCTCGAGCTTGTTTGTTGCAAGCCCATAAAACATAAATGCGTCGTCCGAATCGGGCGAATGGGCAACGGTGATTGTGCGAAATTGCGGCGTTCCTTTAGCTATTGCGGGCATAAATCAAACCTGACAGTGATAAACATTCGTATCGTATAGAACTATTATTCTATCGTTTGCGGCGTGTTTGGCAAACAGGCGGCGTAAATCGTCAACGACGGTTTCAAACATCGGATCAGCTTCACTCGGCATATAGGATGCAGAAAGCATGCGGCCCTTCAATCCTTCGAAATCAAAAATCTGTTGATTCGGAAAGGTCACTGCGACGTATTCTTTTTGAAAAAAATCCTGTAGCTCCTTGATCTGAATGTTCTCATGCCTCACATGAGTGTAATCGTCGGCGTATTTAAGCAAAAATGCCTCGTACTCAACCAAAAACGGCGTCGTGTCTAGTTGGCGCTCATTCCAGATCAGAACTATATGTCCGCAGGGCTTGAGAATTCGCTTGAATTCTGGCCTTGTCTTTTCTGCATCAAACCAATGGAAAGCCTGGGCCGCGACGACCAGATCGACCGATGCATCGGGCAGAGTAGTATCGTCAGATGTCCCTTCAACAGACGTAAAATTTGGAAAGGGTGCCAGATATTCCTCGGCAGCGGCACGCATCGCGGCGTTAGGTTCGACGCCGAAGACTCGGTTGCTGTTTTCGAGAAATAACTTTGTCGAAATACCTGTTCCGCAGCCGACATCAGCGAGTACCGATGCAGTCGTCAGGCCGCAATTTGCTTCGAGATAGTCTATTACTTCACGCGGATAGTCGGGACGATATTTGACGTAGTTTTCGACTCGGTTTGAAAATCTTTCAACGGTATCAGTCATAGGGAATTTTTAACGCAAAGACGCTAAGCCCGCAAAGTCGCAAAGGAAATACAATTCAATGCAAAAAGAGCGTGTTTTCCTGGCTTCATTTTGCGTCTTTGCATCTTTGCGTTACATTTTTTTGTTTGCCGCATCGGGCACTTCCTCGCCCGTCCACTGAGACTTTTTAGAGTGCGGAATATCAAATTGATCCAAAATGCGATAACAGAGATGCTCAACCAGATCTTCAATGGTTTTAGGCCTGTGATAAAAACCCGGGCTTGCGGGCACTATGCTCGCTCCGGCGTGTGTCAGTTTTAGCATATTTTCCAGATGAATGGCGTTATAAGGTGTTTCGCGCGGCACCAAAACCAATTTGCGGCCTTCTTTCAGACAAACATCCGCCGCACGATGGATAAGATTTGTTCCCGCTCCTGACGCGATCGCGCCCATTGTGCCCATCGAGCAGGGAACGACGATCATTCCCGCCTGTTTGTTTGAACCCGAAGATGGCTTTGCCGCAAAATTATCGAGCCGCCAAAAGCGTATCAGCCTTGAATCCACTGGCAGGCCGAGCCATTCGTTGATCTTTGCAGCGTCTAGATCTTTTAGATTTACGCCCATCTCGACCTGTGCGACGGTCACGGCCGTGCTAGAAATGATCAGATTTATGGTCTCGACAACAGTACTCGCCGCAAGAAGCTGTAATGTCCGATGAGCATAGATCGTGCCGGAAGCACCGGTGATCGCGACTGTTAATTCCATGTTCTTGATATTAGCCTCTGCCGCCAAAATATTAAAGGCAAATACGATTTTACCTAAGCAAGAGCCAGGTTTAAAAGTATTTAAACACTTGGGTGATTTTGCTAAACTTTAATTTGCAAGCCTTTCTTGCAGTCTCC
>JANMDA010000264.1:0-4193 GCA_031376085.1 Chloracidobacterium sp. | reverse complement strand
CAAAAGTGACATTGTGACTAACGCAGCGGCTATCAATATAAGAGACGAAGAACTCTCGCCCGATGAGACTAAATTCGAGGCGACGCTTCGGCCTGCTCAACTGTCCGAATATATAGGCCAGGCGAAAGTCAAAGAGAACCTTCGCGTCTTTATGAAGGCCGCGCTCAAACGCCGCGAGGCTCTCGACCACATTCTGCTAACCGGGCCGCCCGGTGTTGGTAAAACAACCCTTTCAAACATTGTTGCCAACGAGATGGGTGCGTCGTTGAAATCGACATCCGGGCCGGTGATAGAAAAGGCCGGCGATCTGGCTGCGATATTGACCAATCTCGAAGAAGGCGATGTGCTTTTCATCGACGAGATACATCGGCTCAATCCAGCTATTGAAGAGATTCTCTATCCAGCGATGGAAGACTATAACCTCGACATCATGATCGGCCAAGGTACAGCCGCACGTTCGATCAAGCTTGAGCTGCCCAAGTTTACTTTGATAGGTGCGACAACACGTCCGGGAATGATCACTGCTCCGCTGCGTGGAAGGTTCGGCATTATCTTTCACCTTGATTTTTATTGCGTGGACGATCTTCAGACTATCTGTGAGCGTTCGGCAAATATACTCAATGTTGAGATCGAGGAGCTCGGCTCGCACGAGATCGCCAAACGTGGACGCGGCACACCGCGAATTGTTAACCGCCTGCTCCGCCGCGTGCGTGACTTTGCCGAGGTCGATCACGACGGCCGAGTGACCGAGGGTGTCGCCTGCAACGCGCTTGACCGGATGGAAGTCGACAGCTACGGCCTCGACGAACGCGACGCCAAGCTAATAAAAACGATCATCGAAAAATTTGACGGCGGCCCGGTTGGTTTGGGAACGATCTCAGCCGCGATCAACGAAGAAAAAGATTCGATCGAAGAGATAATCGAGCCCTATTTGCTACAGATCGGCTTCCTCAACCGCACGCCGCGCGGCCGCATGGCAACACGCCTCGCCTACGAACACTTCGGCCTCGACTCGTTAATGCGGACTGGCGATAATCCTTCCTTGTTTGGCTGATCTTTGGCCGCGAATAATACGTAGTCCCAAAAGCTTTGTTCCGTTCCGGAACAAGTGGAACAGATGGAACAAGGTGGAACAGCATCCATACAACTTGTGGTTTTTCAGCGCTTACAAATTCCACGCGGCACGGTTAAGAAGATAGTTCGCGGTCAAAGCTCACGATATTTCTTGAAAAGACCAACTTCGTGGCGTATGCTTGTTGTAATTTACGTTCCCCAGTCCAATCTTCTTTGCTCTCGACGGCGACCCATTTAAGGTTTTTCTGTCCGACGCGAATTAAATATCAATCAATCAGCGTATAAGGAGATTTTCTGTATGTTACGTTTGAGCTTGCCCCGGAATGTGTCCATTTCTACAATGACTCGCGTTCCCGCGCTTTTTGCCGCGTTCGCGTTCTTTGTTTTCGGCTTTGCCGTAATGAGAGCAGATGCTCAAACCACCGAATTTGTTTTTCAGGGACAACTGCAAAACTCATCCTTGCCGGCGAGCGGGAGTTTTGATTTTGAATTTCTGTTGTTTGACACGCTTGCAGGGCCGAACCAGATCGGTTCGACGCTGACGCGAAGCGTCGTCGCCGTCGCAAATGGCATATTTAGCGTCAATCTCGATTTTGGCGCGAATTATCCGGGAGCAAGCCGCTATCTTGAGATACATGTCAGGCAGACGGGTGGCAGTGCATTCACGCCGTTGACGCCGCGACAAGCAATATCGAGCATGCCGTATTCGGTTAAGAGCCTGAACACTGATAACGCAACAAACGCAACGCAGCTCGGCGGCGTCGCGGCAAGCCTGTTTGTGCAGACAAGCGACTCGCGCCTGTCGGATGCCCGAAATCCTCTGCCAAACAGTGGGAATTACATTCAGAACACAAATTCGACACAAGGCACAAGCAATTTCAACATTAGCGGTGACGGCACGGCAGGTGGGACGCTTTCGGGCAACTTTGTTAATGCCGCAACGCAATATAACATCGGCGGCGGCCGGGTTTTAACCGCATCGAGTTTCTTTGGCAATTTGTTTGCCGGAATCGGTGCGGGCACCAATACGACAGGCGGCAGCAATTCATTCTTCGGCAATCAGGCCGGACAATTGAATGTGACAGGCGCGAACAATTCGTTTTTTGGAAAGAGCGCAGGCGTTTCGAATACCGGAGGCGGCAACAACTCTTTCTTCGGCGAACAGAGCGGCTTCGGCACTTCCACGGGTGGAAATAATTCATTTTTCGGACAGTTTTCGGGCAGAAATAATCAAACGGGCAGCGACAACGCCTTTTTCGGCTATCGCGCCGGAGCTAACAACACTGCAACCGGCAATTCATTTTTTGGCAGCGGAGCGGGCGACTCGGTAACTTCGGGCGCGAATAACGCTTTTTTCGGCAGAAACGCGGGCGCGGCGGTGATTACGGCTTCGGGTAATTCGTTTTTCGGCACAAACGCAGGCGCGGCGGTTATCACGGTTGCGGGTAATTCGTTTTTCGGCTTCAATGCGGGCTTGGTCAATACGATTGCCGACAACAGCTTTTTCGGCGCGTTGGCGGGCGACAGCAATACGACCGGCGTGAAAAATTCGTTTTTCGGAAATGCAGCCGGAAGCGCGAATGTCATCGGAGGCTACAATTCGTTTTTCGGTTATCACGCGGGCAATGTCAACGCGGCAAGCAACAACTCTTTTTTCGGCAGCGAAGCGGGTGACTCAACCACGACGGGCGCGAACAATTCTTTTTTCGGCGCTTTCGCCGGAGATGGAAACTCTGCGGGTAAAGATAACTCGTTTTTCGGGTATCACGCCGGATTGACTAATACGAGTGGGGATGGCAACGCTTTTTTCGGCTCTTCGAGCGGCGCACAAAGCACAAGCGGTGATAATAATTCATTTTTCGGTGCAGGAACGGGATTTCAAAACACAACGGGCAACCACAATTCGTTTTTCGGCTATCGCACTGCAGACGGCAACACCACGGGTCAGTACAATTCATTTTTTGGCGCGGGTTCTGGCTTCGCAAACACCACTGGAAACAGCAATTCTTTTTTTGGAGCAGATTCAGGCAAATCGAACACGCTGGGCATCAGCAACACTTTTTTAGGGGATTTTGCCGGTTTGGAAAACACGAACGGAGCTAACAACACATTTGTCGGAAATGGGGCCGGAATTACCAACGTCACCGGCGACTACAACACGGCTCTCGGCAAATCATCTAGTGCGAGTTCTGCTGGTCTCAACTTTTCAACCGCAATCGGAGCGGAGGCGATCGTCAATAACAGCGACACCATAGTCCTCGGCAAAGTATCGGGACAATACGTCGGTGTTAACAGACCGGCGGACACGGTTCGGATTCCCGGCAATCTCATCGTCTCCGGCTCGATTTCAAAAGGCTCAGGCTCGTTTCGCATAGACCATCCGCTCGACCCGGCTAACAAATATCTTTATCACTCGTTCGTCGAATCGCCCGATATGATGAACGTCTATAACGGCAATGCCGTGACGAACGAAAACGGCGAAGCAGAAATCGTTTTACCCGATTACTTTGAAGCCCTGAACCGCGATTTTCGCTATCAACTGACGGTTATCGGACAATTCGCGCAGGTGATTGTTTTAGCCGAAGTCAAAGACAATCGCTTCCGCATAAAAACCGACAAACCCGCGGTCAAAGTTTCGTGGCAGGTAACCGGAATACGCCGAGACCCGTTCGCCGAAAAAAACAGGATTCAGACGGAAGTCGAAAAACCGGAAAATGAACGCGGGAATTACCTGCACCCGGAATTGTATGAGCAAAAGGCGAACCCAAGGCAGAGGTAATTAATGCACAGAATGGGTCAGCCTTCGATTCTGACGATTCTTTGCCGCTCCGGCTGCCGCAAAAGTCTATCACCTCATCTGCTGTCGCTTTTAGTATTTTATCATCTCGTATTTTTCGTATTTCGGCTTCATGGCGACACTTAGGACGGTGAGTTCAGCGAGCGTCGTCACGGCTTCAGTTTATCCACTTTTCGGTCATGTCGCACCAGATGACTAGGCCGCGCCATTTGCCGAATTTTTTGTAGTGGCGCTCGATCTTTTTGTCCGAGCAGACTTTTTCTTTGTTGTGGTTTTTGTAGAATTGAGAGCGAAGCCACGAATCGAGAGCGAGGCCGTCGTA
>JANMDA010000250.1:0-3730 GCA_031376085.1 Chloracidobacterium sp. | reverse complement strand
GGGCGACGGTTTGCTGTTGAACTTAAGGTTCACTGCTGTCGGAATACCTGGAACTGTGTCGCCGATTACTTGGGAACGAATCATGTTCAACGAAGGCGATCCGCAAGCAATCGCAGCCGACGGTCAGGTTGAGATCTCCTTTGCAGTAGCTGACTAAACTCCATTTCAATATAAAGGAAAAGGCTGTCCAAAAAGTTGGACAGCCTTTTTCATATTTTGCTGGCGAGAGGATACCGCGAAACCGTTGCGAACGTATGAATTGAACCTGTTAGTTACAGGTGGGTGGCTTTCTGCTCTTGCGAACATCAAAGCCGATGTCTATGGCTTATCTCCTTAAAGAAAAGCACCGATCAGCGGCATTAGCCTCCCGGTATTCATATGTTGGCTCAATTATGTATGCGTCCGTTAACGAGGACCGCAGTGAATTTCTTTCGCCAATTTGATGCTAGCACAGTCGAGCAAAAGTAAAAAGGAAAAAGTAAAAAGGCAAAATCTGGAAAGTGAATTCTGCTGAAAGGTGCATTCTTTTTTTAAACTTTTGCCTTTTGACTTTTCCTTTTTTACTTTTGTCTTTCTTACTGTGTCGCGGTGATTTCCTGCGGCATTTCGTCCCTGTTTTTCAAAATACGATCGAGCATTTCTGAACACTCGGAACTTCGTGTTGCCAATTGCGCATCATTTTGCGCCTGGGTATTTTTTAGTTGATAAAACTCATCGGCGATGTGAAGTGCAGCGAGAATAGCAACTTTCAACGAATCAACAGTAAGCGTTCCCGACGAGATCTCACGCATCTTGCTGTCAACATAATCGGCCAGGCCGAGAATGTATTCATTGTCGCCATCAGAACGGATGCTGTAAGTCTGGTTGTAAATTTCTACACGAACTGTTTGTTCCGACATATGATCTTAAGTTATCTACCAACTGCTGCCGCCACATCCGTATCGATTATCGTCAAGGCATCGAGCATCGCCTCGACCTTTAACTGGATCGAATCACGCTCGGAAAGTAAAAGAGCGATCTTTTCCTCAAGCTCAGCCTTGTCGGCCACAGCATCCGAAGCTGTTTGACGTAAGCTTACCGCTTCGTTTTCGAAAAGCTCCTTTTCCTCACGCATTTTCTTTGCGAATTCAATGGTTAGGTATATCTTATCCTCAAGGTGCGAGAATTTTTCCATTCCCGTTAGGGCATTCATTAGGCGGCTCTCCAGTTTTGGGTAGTAAAAATCTTGTGTATTTGATTATGTTTGGTTTTTAAAAAAACTTCAAGTAAAAGATGAAGGTTTCTTAAAGGCGAGGTTTTATAGCTAGTTTTTGTTTGATCGTCATAAGAATTTGTTGATGTATGGCCTCAACCTCTTCTTCAACCAAAGTGCGTTCATCGCTGCGATATTCGAGCCTGATCGTGATTGAACGTTCGTCTTCCGCCATGCCCTTGCCTTCGTAAACATCGACAAATTGGATATTTTGGAAAAGGTCGAAATTCCCATCAATCACTGCAAGACGGATATCATCAAATGTGACCGTTCTCGGAGCGACAAATGAAACATCGCGTGTGACGGCCGGAAATTTTGCCAGGGGCCAATACGTCAACGGCTGTGTATCGATGCTAAGCACTTTTTGAAGATTGATCTCAGCAATAAAAACCGGTTGTTTGAATTTATATCTGACGGCTATGTCGTCATTCAACCGGCCTAGATTACCGATCATTTTATTACCGACTCGTATCGAAGCGGACTGGCCGCGACGAAGGTGTTTGACGTCGGTAGCCGAAAACCCGATATTGCTCATACCTACGGCACTAAGAGCGGCTTCTATTGCTCCCTTTGAATCGTAGAAGTCCACCTCTCTTACAGGCATTGCACGATTTTCGTGTATCTCGCCGCCGGTGAGTACCAGCGAAAGGACTTCCTGCTCGTTCGGAAGATTGTCTTCGCTTGAAGATGCGGCAAAAACCTTGCCGATCTCGAAAAGTTTTACATCGCGACGCTGATGATTGATATTGTGTCGAACAGCATCCAGCAAGCCGGGAAGCACGCTCGGACGCATTCGTAATGAGCCATCGATAACGGAATCCTGCAAGGTCACATACTTGTCAGTAGTTTTCTCATCGATTACGCCCGCAACCGTTTCGAACGTATCGTCAAATTCTGTATCAATAAAACTATAAGAGATAGCCTCGTCAAACCCCATGTCCGCAAGCGTCTGACGCAAAAGACTTTTACGCGATTCCATCGGCTGATATTCGCCTGCCTGAAAAGCGGCTGGCAATTCTTCTGATATATTCTCGTAACCCGCATGGCGGGCGACTTCCTCAACCAGATCTTCCTCGATCGCAATATCATGCCGCCATGACGGGGAAATGTAGATCGTTGACACTTCACTTACCTTAATACCAAGTTTATCCAAAATGCGATTGCATTCGTCTGTTGCCACATCCAAACCTGTCAGGCGTCTAACGGCTGTTGAAATATCAGTTGATTCGATCTTGTTCGGAATAAATTTGTCCGGATAAACGTCGGCAAATTCGCCTGCTTCGCCGCCTGCAAGTTCGCATATCAATTCTGTCGCTCGGCCTGAGGCACGAATAAGGTTCTCAATATCGACGCCGCGTTCAAAACGGTAGCTGGCTTCGGTTGCAAGGCCAAGTTTTCTTGACGTGGCCCTGATATTCTCACGTTTAAAGTGTGCAACCTCAAGCAATACATTAACTGTGCTTTCGGTAATGCTTGAATCAAGCCCACCTACAACGCCTCCAATCGCAACTGGTTTTTCGCCATCACAAATAGCAAGAACCGTATCGTCAAGCTCACATTCGATGTCTTTCAACGTCATTATTCGCTCACTCGTATGAGCACGGCGGACGACGATACGATTTCCAGCCAACTTGTCGAGATCAAAAGCATGCATCGGCTGTCCGAGTTCGAGCATGACGTAATTTGATATGTCAGCAATATTATTTATCGAACGTTCGCCAAGAGCCTCGAGCCTGTCCGCCAACCATTTTGGCGAAGGGCCAACTTTTACATTCCTAATTATCCGCGCCGTGAATCGATGACATAAGTCAGGCGCCTCGATAGAAACAAGATTCGATTCATTTGCCTCATTTGAAACTTGCGGCAAATCAGCAATCAACAATCCGCAATCCGCAATTACCGAAAGCTCTCTCGCTACGCCGAGGTGCGACAAACAATCAGGCCTGTTCGAGGTCAGATCGATGTCGAGAACAAGATCGTCACCGTGAGGATGTACACCCTCGACCGCTAACCCAACGCGCGTCAATGCGGCTGCCAATTCGTCGGCAGACAGATCAAAGTGGATCAGATCCTTTAACCAGTTGTAGCTGATATTCATCTGAATTGCTCCAGAAACCGCACGTCATTCTCGAACATGTGTCGAATATCGTCAATGTTATACATCAACGCCGTCATGCGTTCGAGGCCGAAGCCGAAAGCGAAACCCGAATACACTGTCGGATCGACGCCGCAGGCTCGAAGCACATTTGGATGCACCATTCCCGAACCGCCGAGTTCGATCCAACCGGAACCCTTGCACGGACGACAACGTTCGCCATCAAATTTTCCGGTGCCGTGACATTTGAAGCATGAGAAATCGAACTCGGCTGATGGCTCGGTAAAAGGGAAGTATGAAGGGCGAAAACGCGTGATCGTGTCGTCTCCAAACAGCCGCTTGAGCCATTCGGTGACTGTTCCCTTCAGATGGGCCATCGTGAT
>JANMDA010000243.1:0-2414 GCA_031376085.1 Chloracidobacterium sp. | reverse complement strand
ATCAGGCGGGTATTCGCGTCACATCGATCCGCGACACAACGCCTATCCCCCACAACGGATGCCGTCCGCCGAAACGCAGACGCGTCTGAGAATTTTTGATTTGAAATTTGATAACTATCGAAAGGAAGAAGGGCTTCGGCTTGTAAACTTTTCCGTTAAAAAGACGGAGGCAGAAAATAAATTATGGCTAGATATAGAGATGCGGTGTGCAGGCTTTGCCGCCGCGAAGGTGGAAAGTTATTTTTGAAGGGCGACAGATGTTTTAAGCCCTCATGTGCTATCGAAAAGCGTGGGACAAATCCTCCCGGACAGCACGGTGCCGCCAGGCGCAAGATGCTCGCCGGTTACGGTGAGCAGCTTCGCGAAAAACAGAAGGTAAAGCGTATTTACTTTATCCTCGAAAAGCAGTTTCGCAATTACTTCGAAAAGGCGCGTCGTCAGAAAGGTGTTACGGGCGAGAACTTGTTGTTTATGCTTGAACGCCGACTCGACAACGTTGTCTATCGTTCAGGTTTTTCAACATCACGCCGTCAGGCACGCCAGTTGGTAAATCACGGACATGTCACGGTCAACGGCCGCAAAGTTAATATTCCTTCATTTCAGGTGAAAGCCGGAGATGCCATAGCCGTCAAAGATCGTTCACAAAAGAATACGCATGTTGAAGGCGCGTGGGCGACAGCGGTCGGCCGCGGACGTCCGGCTTGGATCAATGCCCAGGGAAAAGATCTGCAGGTGTTAGTGTCGGGTCTGCCGAACCGCCAGGATATTGACGCAAATATCAACGAACAGCTTATCGTTGAACTTTACAGTAAATAATAAAACCAGAGTGGCTGAAGTAGCCGGTTCATGAAAGCCCGTTCTTGCTAAGCTCGAACCGGGGACAAGGCCAACTCGCATGACCTATAAAAAGAACAAATATGACAAGCAATAATTGGACAGATTTTCAAATGCCGAGCCGCCTCAATGTCGAGACAGAGACATTGACGGAACGATTCGGAAAATTTTACGCACAGCCTTTCGAACGCGGATTCGGCACGACTATCGGTAACTCGATCCGCCGTGCTTTGCTTTCGTCGATCGAAGGGGCGGCGATCACAGCCGTCAGGATCGAAGGGGTCGAGCACGAATTCTCTTCGATCAAAGGCGTAGTCGAAGACGCCACTGACGTTATCCTAAACCTCAAACAAATTCCATTTAAATTGAATGGCGGCGGAGTGAAAACACTGTCGATCAGCAAGAAAGGCGCCGGAACAGTTACAAGTGCTGATATTGAGGCTGACGGCGATGTTGAGATACTCGACGCGGACGTTCATATCGCGACGATCAGTGCCGGCGGCAAACTGAATGTCGAAATGCGGCTTAAGCAGGGCCGCGGTTATGTCTCTGCTGAATTCAACAACGACGAAGACCTTTCGGTTGGATACATACCCATCGACGCGGTGCATACACCGATCAAAAAGGTCAATTACAACGTCGAGAAAACCAGACAGGGATCAAACACTGAATATGACCGATTGACAATCGAAGTGTGGACAGACGGCTCGGTCAAACCGGAAGATTCGATCGGCCTCGCTGCGAAATTGGTGAAGGACCACATGTCGATCTTTATCAATTTCGAAGAGGAAGAAGAAGAATATAAATACGAAGATATCGCTCGTCCGCCGTTGATGCGGAACGATCTGCTCGACAAATCGGTTGATGAGCTTGAGCTGTCGGTTCGTTCTTACAATTGTCTGAAGAATGCCGACATTCGTTCGATCCGCGACCTGATTCGACGCAGCGAAAAGGACATGCTCAATACAAAAAATTTCGGAAAGAAGTCGTTGACCGAGATCAAGGATTTGCTCCATGGAATGGGCCTCGACTTCGGGATGGATTTTGACGAACAGGGGAATCCGATCCCGGGCAGCGGCGGCAGAGACCTTGATTAAATGATTTAGTTGGCAGTAGGCAGTGGGCAGTTGGCAGCAAGTCGCGGCCAACCGCCAACCGCCAACCGCCAACTGCCTACTAAGAAAATGAGACACTTAAAAGCACATAGAAAATTGGGCCGCACGACGTCGCATCGCATCTCGCTGCTTCGCAATTTGGCAACTTCGTTGATCAATGCCGACAAGGAACACATCGTTACGACAGTTCCAAAGGCAAAAGAGCTGAGGCCGTTTATTGAAAAGGTCATCACCATGGCGAGAAAAGCACAGAATCTTACCGGCGATGACGCGGCGCTTCGCGGCGTTCATCTTCGTCGTCAGGCTGCTGGTTTTTTCCATGCCGGAAACGGCACTTTTAAGGCACAACAGAGTAAATTCCGAGGCAATAAGGGCGAAGTGAAAGAACCGATCGAGCGAACCGCCGGTGTAAAAGCTGTCCAGCGGCTTTTCAATGAGCTTGGTGTGCGCTATAAAGACCGTAAC
>JANMDA010000111.1:0-5882 GCA_031376085.1 Chloracidobacterium sp. | reverse complement strand
ATGAACTCGGCACGACCGCCGTAGGTGATCGGCACGTTGGTCACTTTCTCGACTCGGACCTTCCACTTGCCTTTGAGGATCGTGATGTAGCCGTTTTCATACACGCACGAAACGCGGCCGCGCTCGGCCCGTTTTTTGATGTTCGGGTGATTTTCATTCATCGAAAAACAAACGACTTGCCCCTGAGACAACTCTTTCATTTCGTAAACCAGCTTGTCCTCGGCATTGAGCACGGCGTAACCTTTTGGCGAAACTGCACGCGGCACGACAGATTTAACCCGTGCCAGATCTTCGAGCGTGTTAACGTCCTTCAACCCCAGATGATCGGCCGCGATGTTCAGCACCACGCCAACATCGCAATGATCAAAGCCAAGTCCCGATCGAATAATGCCGCCGCGAGCGGTTTCGAGAACCGCAATATCTACAGTCGGATCTTTCAGCACAAGCTGTGCCGAAACCGGACCGGTGTTGTCGCCGGCTACGATCTGCTGGTTGCCAATATATGTACCGTCTGTCGTCGTAAAGCCAACGGTGCGGCCGGCATTTTTTAGAATGTGAGCGATCAAACGCGTTGTAGTCGTTTTACCGTTCGTTCCTGTAATAGCAAAGATCGGAATACGCGCAGGCGTGCCGGGCGGATAGAGCATATCGATCACATGCTCGGCGACGTTGCGGCCGATACCTTCGCTCGGAGCGAGATGCATTCGAAAGCCAGGCGCCGCGTTGACCTCAATTATGCCGCCGCCGTTCGAGTGAAGCGGCTCGCTGATATTGGGCGCTATAACGTCAACGCCTGCAACATCCAGCCCAATTATCTTTGCGATCCGCTCGAACAAAAATACATTTTCCGGATGCACTTCGTCGGTGCAATCGATCGCCGTGCCGCCGGTCGAGATATTGGCAGTCGTTTTGAGATGAAGAATTTCGCCTTTTTTCAAGACTTTGTCGAGCGTGTATCCGGCCTTAGAAATACATCGCATCGTTTGGTTGTCGATATCGATCTGGGTCAGCACTTTTTCGTGGCCGTAGCCGCGTCGCGGGTCTTCGTTAGTTTTGTCAATAAGCTTTTGGATCGAGCTTTTCCCGTCGCCTTTGATATGAGCAGGAACGCGTTCGGCTACAGCGATCAAACGATTATTTACTACAAGGGCGCGAAAATCCGCGCCGATAAGCTGCTTTTCGACAATGATATAACGTGAATATTCTTGTGCTTTTTCAAACGCGATCCTCGCATCGCTGATCGTCTTTATTCCAACGGTAGCGCCTTTGCCGTGATTTCCGTCGAGCGGTTTGATCACGACAGGGTAACCGACGTTTTCGACCGCTCCTTCGAGCTCGTCTATCTCTCGAATTCGATAACCCTTCGGCACCGGAACGCCCATATCGCCCAACAGCTTTTTGGTCGCGTGTTTATTTCCGGCGATATCGACCGAGATCATGTTTGTATTCACCGTCGTTGTGGCCTGTATCCGCTTTTGATGAATGCCGTAGCCAAGCTGCACAAGCGACTGATCGTTCAGGCGAATATATGGAATGTCGCGATTAACGGCTTCCTCGACGAGCGAGCCAGTAGACGGGCCAAAACGCACCTCTTCGCGGATCTCACGCATTTTCTGAATGTCTTTGGCAAGCTCAGCTTTGATCTCTTTAATATCGCGTCCCTCGGCAAGATCAAGCCACAACCGCACCGCAGCGCGTCCGGCAAAACGCCCAACCTCTTCCTCGACGTAGCTGTAAACTACATTGTAAATTCCCTTCTCGCTCGTCTCACGAGTGCGCCCGTAGCCCGTTTCCATACCAGCGAGCGTCTGCATCTCCAACGCAAAATGCTCAATCACATGTCCGGCCCAAGTGCTTTCTTTGACACGCCGCAAAAAGCCGCCTTCTTCCTGATAGCTGCAGCCGTGCTTGATGAGCGATGGCAGGACATCTACCATACGTTCGTAAATGCCTTTGATCTTGGCGGTCGGCTTTTTTTCATAAGTACCGATGTCGAGGCGCATGATAATAAGCTTCTTCCAATAGCCGCTCCAATAGTTCGGTCCGCGAAGTGTGCGAATTTCTAAGATTTCCATAAAGTTTTTTTCCACGAATTACACAAATTGCACGGATGAGGAATCAATTTGTGTAATTCGTGTCATTCGTGGCTAAGTTTTCTTATCCAAGATCGGGCAACAGAAACTCTCCCGGAGGCTGGATCGGGTTCCTGTCTAAATAGTTATAAACCAGCCCATCACGCAAAACATGAAGCTGGACGCCGCAGACGCTAAATGCTTCGTGATCAGCAACTTCCGCTATTTCATTGAAAGTGATCTGTGAACCATCAACTATGGTTGCCGAGCCTTGCCCAAACACCTCGAGCACGCCGTTTCCGTCGAGCACGATCGCCGTGTTTTCGTCGATGCCGACGCCAAGATTGTATGGGTTATATGAAACTGCCGTAATTAGTCGGCTTATGCGTCCGCGTTCGCTGAAATGCTGGTCGATAATGATGTTCTTAAGAAAGCCGAGCCCCGGCGATAGCTTTACCGCATCCTTGTGCGGATGCGAGCTTGGCTCGCCGCGAACGATCATCGACGTGCTCATCGCTGCTGCTCCGGCACTGGTTCCCGCTAGCACAAGATCGCTTTCGCGTACCAGCATTCGCAATTTCTCAGCGAGCTTCGTCCCGCCGAGTAAGCTTACGAGGCGCATCTGATCGCCGCCGGTAATAAAAACACCTGTCAGGCCGTCAACCAGTTTCTCAATATCCGCCTCAACTATGTTTTGCCGCGATGACGCTCGCAACACGCGCGGACTTGTGACGCCCAGATTCCGAAACGCCTGCGTATAGACATCAGCCGCAAACTCCGGAAAGTCCGACGCAACGGGAACGATCAGGATCTCAGCTTTGTCACCGCCGGCCAGTTCGAGAAACTTTTTCAAGATCCGCCGTTCGTTATATTTATCTTCTGCCCCGCCAATCACGAGCAGATGCCCGCCAATGATCTCGCGGTCATGCGATTCACTCATTTGTTAAGTTATAAAAGCTAAATTAAAGAAAACTTTACACTAAGTTAGTGTAAAGCGTGAGAATGGTCAAGATGTTAGTTGCTTTCGTGCGAAGCGCTCCGCCTGTTGTTGTGCATTTCCTGCAAGCTGCGAACCGTAATATCTTTTTCCGACATCTTTGTCCCTATCGCCTCAACAAGAGCTTCGGCTCCAGTTATTGTTGTCACGCACGGAATATTGAATTGCAGAGCTGCTTTTCTGATCGCTTTTTCGTCGTAGTGTGAGGCTTTGCCAAGTGGGGTGTTGATGATGAGGGCGATCTCGCCTTGGCGGATCACGTCTGCGATGTTCGGGCGGCCTTCGTTTACCTTGAACACAGTTTCACATTCGAGTCCGACTTCGTGGAGGCGATTCGCAGTTCCGTATGTCGCAACCAGACCGAAACCCAGTTTAGTCAGACGACGTGCTATCACAACGGCCTGCCCCTTGTCGGCGTCGTTCACCGAAATAAACGCTCGTCCCGCAAGCGGCAGTTTTAATCCGGCGCCCTCCATAGCTTTGCCGTAAGCCTCGCCGAATGTCGAGCCGATGCCCATCACTTCACCTGTCGAGCGCATCTCAGGCCCAAGCACAGGGTCAAAGCCCGCAAACTTTTTGAATGGAAAGACAGGTGACTTCACACAAATTTTGGGAACAGGCAAAACGTCCGGCAAGTTAAAGTCTTTCAGCTTCTTTTCACCTGCCATCACAAGCGATGCGATCTTTGCTATTGGAACACCGGTCGCTTTTGCGACAAACGGCACAGTTCGCGACGCACGTGGATTTACTTCAAGAACATAAACACGATTGTCCTTTACCGCAAATTGGATGTTCATCAAACCCTTAACCTCTAAAGCATTTGCTAGAAGCCGTGTGTAGTGCTGTATCGTTTCGAGATGTTCAACCGCTATCTTCTGCGTCGGTAAAACGCTCGACGAATCGCCTGAGTGAACCCCCGCTTCTTCAATATGCTCCTGAATCCCAGCGATCACGACCACTGTTTCGTCGGCCAGGGCATCAACGTCGATCTCGGCCGCGCGTTCGAGAAATTTGTCGATAAGGATCGGCTTTTCGGGCGAAGCGTCTGTCGCCATACGCATATAATCATCCAACGACTGCTCGTCATAGACGATAGCCATCGCGCGTCCGCCAAGAACAAAACTTGGCCGCACAACGATCGGATAACCTATTGTATTTGCAACAATTTTGGCTTCTTCTGCTGAAGTAACGCTGGAATTATCAGGACACGGGATTTTCAACTTTTCAAGCAGCGCTCCGAAGCGTTTTCTGTCCTCTGCAAGGTCAATCGAATCAGGCGAAGTGCCGATTATCGGAACGCCAGCTTCGTGAAGCCTGTCAGCAAGATTCAGCGGCGTCTGCCCGCCAAACTGCACGATCACACCGTCAGGTTTTTCGACATCGACGATGTTCATCACATCTTCAAACGTCAGCGGCTCAAAATATAACCGGTCGGAAGTATCGTAATCAGTTGAAACGGTTTCGGGATTGCAATTGACCATTATGGTCTCAATATCTGCGTCGCGTAGAGCAAAGCTCGCGTGACAGCAACAATAATCAAATTCGATTCCCTGCCCAATGCGGTTCGGCCCCGAGCCTAAAATCATTATTTTCTTACGGTTAGTAGGCTCGGCCTCGCATTCTTCTTCATATGTCGAATACATATAAGGTGTGAAAGATTCAAATTCGGCGCCGCAAGTATCGACCCGTTTATAGACCGGCGTGACTTCAAGCTTTTTGCGATATTCGCGAACTTCAGTTTCCGTCGATTCGGTCATATAACAAATACGGCGGTCGGACAGCCCGAATTCTTTAGCTGTCCTCATTTCATCGGCAGTATATTCAGCAAGCGGTTTTGAATCAAGACTCGCCTGAAATTCCATCACCTGCGCGAGCTGATCGAGGAACCACGGATCGATCATAGTCAGCCGATGCACCTCTTCTGTCGAATAGCCGTTCTGTAGTGCATGAGTAATGTAAGAGAATCGTTGCGAATTCGGACGAGCTAATTTACGCTGAAGTTTCGCGTCCGAAACATCATTTAAACGCAATGGCCTTACAGCCTCAAGTGAACGCAACCCCTTAAACAAAGATTCTTTAAAAGTGCGGCCTATTGCCATCACCTCACCGACAGATTTCATCTGTGTTCCCAGCACATCTTCTGCACCCGGAAATTTTTCAAAAGCCCACTTCGGTATCTTTGTGACGACATAATCGATCGTCGGCTCGAACGATGCCGGTGTCTTTTTTGTAATGTCGTTCGGTATCTCATCGAGCGTATAGCCGACCGCCAGTTTGGCAGCAATCTTTGCGATTGGAAAACCGGTCGCTTTTGACGCTAGCGCGGATGAACGCGAAACTCGCGGATTCATTTCGATGATCCGTACATCGCCATTTGAGGGATTTACGGCAAACTGAATATTCGAGCCGCCCGTTTCAACTCCGACCTTGCGGATGCAAGCTTTCGACATGTCACGAAGTCTCTGATATTCAACATCGGTCAAAGTTTGTGCGGGCGCGACAGTTATCGAATCGCCCGTATGAACGCCCATCGGGTCGAAATTCTCTATTGAACAAATGATGACGACGTTGTCATTGAGGTCTCGCATCACTTCAAGCTCGTATTCCTTCCAGCCGAGGATCGATTCTTCGACTAAAATTTGTGAGATCGGCGAAGCCGCAAGTCCGCCTTTGGCGATTTCCTCATATTCATCAGGATTGAACGCCGTGCCGCCGCCCGTTCCGCCAAGCGTGTAGCTCGGCCGAATAATTGCCGGATAGCCGATCTCCTCAACGATCCGCGCCGCCTCTTCCCAATTGTGAGCAAAACCGCC
>JANMDA010000199.1:0-5702 GCA_031376085.1 Chloracidobacterium sp. | reverse complement strand
CAATGCTTACGAACAGAAAAAAATCGAAGGCCGCAGCCGCATCATCCTCGGCGGCCATTTAGGCAACTGGGAATTGCAGGCTTTCTCTTATCCGGTGTTTTTCGAACCGCTCAGTTTTTTGGCTCGCAAAATGGACAACCCGCGAATCGAGGAACTGATCCTCGCCATCCGCACCCGACTTGGCAACAAACAGATCGACAAAACAAATTCTGCCGCCACGATCTTACGCAACTTGCGCAGCGGCGGCATGATCGGTGTTTTGGCTGACGTCAATTCCCATCCGAAAGAAGGCGTCTTCGTTCCATTCTTTGGCATCCCGGCCTGCACGGCCAGCGGCATCGCGATGCTTGCCCTGAGAACAAATGCAGTTATCGTCCCAATGTTTGCGATCTGGAACGAGAAAAAGGGCAAGTATTTTATCGTCCACGGCAAGATCATCGAACCGGTAAACACCGGCGATAGAAAACGTGACATCACCGAAACCACCGCCCTCTGCGTAGCAGCAACCGAACGCGTCATCCGCACCTACCCCGACCAATGGATCTGGATCCACCGCCGCTGGAAAACCCGCCCGCCCGGCGAACCGGACTTATATTAACCAAATAAAAGGAAGTCCCCGCGACTCTTTCCTTGCCATATTTGCGAAAGGTGTGTGCAGAAGGTACAGACGGGGGTTTAGGTATATAATCAGCATCGAGGTCCTTATGCAAAAAAATACGCTTAGTGGTATCGCTAGCCTGCTATTGATAATACTAGCGGTTATCGCGTGTAACGCCGTCACAGACGGTAAGTCGGCAGCTTCGAATGCGATCGAGCGCTTCCACTCCATGCTCAACGACGAACGATATGCTGAAATCTATGCGGAGTTGGATCCGCGATTCAAAGAGGCCAACACCGAGCAGGAAATGACCGAACTACTAAAAGCGGTTCACATTAAGCTCGGCAAAGTTGTATCGTCGGAAAACCAAACGTGGCGGGCGAATAGTTTCAATCTGGAAACCCAAATACTGATGGCTCAGAACACCGATTTTGAAGAAGGAACGGCGGTCGAAACCTTTACTTTCCTTTATGCTGACAAAAAGGTTTCCCTCCTCGGGTATAATATTAATTCCAAAGACCTGATCACCAAATAACTCGCTGGTACAGAACCGCCTGGTCATACGAAATTCGACAAGCTTGGGACGTATTTTTGACAAAAAAACCGCCCCGATCTTTCGAGGCGGTTTTTTATCTCTTTTTTATTGTTAAATTACTGAGCCGAAAAGATCTGAACCGGTCTGCGTCCAAAACGTCTCGCTTCTGAGCAGCTTGGGACCCAAATGTCGATCTTTTTGCCTTTGATGGCACCGCCTGTGTCGGACACAAGATATGTTCCGCTCCATTGGCCGGCTTCTACATAAACAGTCGAACCGAGCTTCAAAACTCTCGGGTCTGCCGCTATCAGGCCGCGTCGGACACCGTGTCCCATTGCGGTCCGCCCTGATAAGCAATATGCCGACGCGGAAAATGCTCCGCGGCTGGCTCCGGCTGACGTTGATCTAATTGATGCGGTCGTTTTAACTAACTTTTTCTTATCTTTAGTATCTGTATTCGATTGAGTATTACTTAAAGTACTATTAATATTATTTTCAATTGTAGGCTGCGAATCATTCGCTATAGCGAGAGTGGATTCTGTCTGGGCCTGTGCGTAGATAAATACCACGAACAGACTCAAAAGCGACAGGATCGCGCCTCCTCTAACGAGATTTTTCATTATTCTTCTCCGATTATTCGTACCCCGTTTAAACGCAAAAATAGTGTCTGAGATTTTGGTCATCAGCCACTACTCGTATAAAACGAAGACTGTTTCGGCAGATTTATTTCTGCCTGTTTCCGTGCCACGGTGGCCGGAACATATTAGGATATTAGCATTTTAGGGCCGCTCTGTCCAATCGGCCAAAGACCGCAACCCCTTATTTTATATGCAATTGCTGTGTTTTAAGGGACTTAGACAGGCCACTTTTTTTATTTTTTTATAGACTTTCGTGAGTATTTTTGTGTATATTCAAACGTCCCGAACTGATTTTTTCGGGACCAAACTCAATGGCAAATTCCATTCAAGACAGACGACACGGTGAGCGATATGTGATCTCATTTCCCATCCGTGTCCGTTGGAAAGACGCAGACGGCAAGGTCGTCGTCGAAGAAGGCCTGACCGACAACGTCGGCCCGCAAGGAACACTCGTCTATTTGCCCCGGTTTCTGCCCAATGTCGGCAGCAAGGTCAGCCTGACCGTGACCGAAAACCCAAAAGACGAAGTGTCCGTAACCGCCGAGGTTATCAGGCTCGAACGAAACGCCTCTCATCCCCAAGCCGCCCTTCAACTGACGGATTCGTTACGGCTCTGGAAGAAAAAAGTCTGGGAAGCTGCCCGCGCAACGATCGCCGCACAAGAGCCGGAGGAGTTTGACGATTGGTAGATACAAAGTCAAAAGTAAAAAGTCAAAAGTAAAATATTTTTAAAAATGAAAGTTCTAGTTCTCGGCGCCGGACGTATGGGACACGGCGCCGTTTTTGATTTAATACATAACTCGCCCGATGTCGAATCGGTAACCGTCGCCGATTTTGACCAGGAAAAAGCCGAAGCCGTCGCAAAAGCTGTCGGCTCTGACCGTGTTACCGCTCTACAGATTGACGCAGGTAATTATTCTGATGTCGTCGATCTGATGCGCGGCCATGATTCCGTCATCTCTTGCGTCAATTATTGGCATAATGTCTCGCTCTCCAAAGCGGCTATCGAGACAAATGCAAATTTCTGCGATCTCGGGGGCAATAATTACATCGTTGACGAACAGCTCGCCCTCGATGCGGAAGCAAAGGCCGCCGGCATCAACATCATTCCCGACTGCGGCCTCGCGCCCGGTATGGTTTCGATACTGGCGATGCACGGAGCGGCGACGTTTGACGAAGTCGAGGAAATTCACATTCGTGTCGGCGGCTTGCCGCAAGATCCAAAACCGCCTCTCAATTACCAACTCGTTTTCAGCGTCGAAGGCCTTATTAATGAATATATCGAGGTCGCCCGCGTTATCCGTGACGGAAAAATAACGACGGTAGACTCAATGACCGAGATCGAGGAATTGTCCTTCGACGGCTTCCCTGCCCTCGAAGCCTTTCAAACGTCCGGCGGCACATCGACGCTGCCTGATTCGTTCTTAGGCAAGATCAAAGAGCTTGATTACAAGACGATCCGCTACGCCGGACATTGCGAGAAATTCAAAACAATGATCGACCTCGGCCTTTGCTCCAGTGATGAGGTCATTTTGTCAGAACCGGGAGCGATAGCGACTGGGTTCAATGTTACTCCGCGAAGGCTCTTCGGTGAACTGCTCCAAAAACATCTGCCAGCCGACGGCCCCGATTACGTTCTCGTCCGCCTCGATTTCGTCGGCAAAGGATGCACAAGCCCGCACTTCAGTAAGGGCGTAACAGACCTCACCAGCACCACACAACGCCTCCGATACGACATCGTCGACAAACTCGACGAAGCAACCGGCATGAGCGCCATGATGCGGACAACCGCTTTTCCGGCGTCGATCATCGCCCAGATGATGGCCCGCGGCGAAGTCCTGTCACGCGGAGCCACGCCGCAGGAAAAGGCCATCGACCCGGAGAAGTTCGTCGCGGAGTTGGAACGTCGAAAAATAAATATTTCCATTACCTAGCACCTACTGTCCCACCGTTTTTTTTCCGCTTGTTCTGAGCTTGTTCTGACCCACCTCAGAACAACGTAACCTATTGTTTTTATTGCAGTTACGGTTCCATTTTGCCTTTGTTCTGCGTATTTTGAAAAAATGTAAGACATTGTCTTACAAAATTATTAATTGCTGCAAACATTGAGTTTATCCTTCGCCTAATGGCCTGGAATTATCGATCATCGCCCAGACACAGTCTCACTGTCCCACCATTTTTTGTCCCAAGTGTCCCACTGCTGTCCCACATGCCTGTGGGACAGGCTAAATATTGTAAATATTTGGGTTACAGCTGTAAAATGACCGTGTCCCGCGATTTTTCCAAAAAAAGTTTGTCTCCAATGTCCAACAAACTTTAGTTTTGTTGGCCGAGCCGTCAAACTGAAGTTTGACGGACAATTTGTCAAAGATCCCGAATCGCCATACAGCAATTCCCGCATCACGGTAGCAAATTTCTGCGGGAATTGAAATACCAATTTTCCCGATTCGACATGGTTTTCTCAATTTGACGCAAGTTTCCGAATATAACGTGGTTTTCCGAGTGGAAAGGTTCCGTGTGCCGCACTAGCGGCAAAGTGAATGTAGTCACGGGTTTCAACCCTAAGGTCAAGCTGGTGTAAAATTATCCGCGTCGCATCAGTGACGATTGAATCTTATTAAAAAGAATGCCGCGACTTTCCCAAGCCGAAATACGCAACAACGCGATCGCCTTTGTCCATGAATGGAAGGGCGAGACGCGCGAGCGAGCCGAATCACAAACTTTTTGGAATGAGTTTCTGCAAATATTCGGGATCAAACGCCGACAGGTCGCTATTTTTGAACGCGCTGTTCCGAAAAACAATCAGAACACTGGTTCAATTGACCTGTTTTGGCGCGGCGTTTTGCTTGTCGAGCATAAATCGCTTGGCAAGAATTTTGACAAGGCATCGTCGCAGGCATTTGAGTATCTCGAAAATCTGCCAGCCGACGAATTGCCCGAATACGTCCTGATCTCTGACTTTGCCGCGTTTCGGCAATATGACTTAGCTCGTAATTTCAATAGTGTGAAACGCTAGTGTAGAATTATCTGCATCGGCAAGCAAAAGATCCGCAAAAGATTTTTTAATGGTAAACGAATATTTAGACTTTATTTCTGATGAGCATTTGCTCATGTGTATTGGCAATCTTCACGATGCGTATGTGAAAGCAAAGAATAACATTACAAAGGAGAATTTCTATTCCAATAAAGTTGACACGATTAAACTGACATTTGATTCAAAATTTAATGACATTAGCGAAGAGAATCTTATTCAGGCCGAGATATTAAGGCAAATAGACAAATCCATAAATAATTCGATAGGCACATTTCATGAAGAGATTCTTGGTGGGATGGAAGGGTTTGAAATTGGCAAACTCAGCGGGTTTGATATAAAAGCCGTGGACGACACCCTTTTTGCCGACATTAAGAATAAGCACAATACTATGAACAGTAGTTCGGCTGAGGCTCTTTTTCAAAAGCTAGCCCGCTATGCCGACGACTACAAGATGGCAAAGTGCTACTGGGTTCAAATATTAGCTAAAAAGAGCTTTGACGAAAAGTGGTTCGGAATCATAAACGGCAAGGAATATAGCCACAGTAGAGTTTTCAAAATATCTGGCGACAGATTCTATGCATTACTTTCAGGGCAAGAGGATGCACTACGTCAATTGTATAAGGTTTTGCCGACTGCAATAAGAGATTATCTCAGTTCAATCGAGCGCGATCATACAATTACAGAAAACTCAGCGATTGATGAGATCAAAGCTGAAATCGAAACAACGAAAAGAACTATTCTTGACCAAATAACCTTTGAAAATTACGGCTATTATTTAGGCTTTGGCAAGCTGTAGTATTCATTTAGGAACTTTACAATTGAATAACCAATTTCCTTTCCCAAATTGACGGGAACAGCATTTCCAATCTGTTTGTATTTTTGAGCGATTGAGCCTTC
>JANMDA010000157.1:0-5319 GCA_031376085.1 Chloracidobacterium sp. | reverse complement strand
CTTGAGAGCAATCCGTCCAAACCAATAGATGAAAGGCAAAAGATTTATGTTTTACCACTTGCCAAGTTCACTGCTGACCAGAAAAATATTCTCAATGTAACTGCCGGCTAACTTGAAGTATATTACGATCTTCCCGTAGTGGTGATGAATCCTCGCACGCTCATCCACCCGATTAAAAAAAATGATAGCCGACGTAATGCCGTCACTCATGTCGAACAGTTAAGAACGGGTTATATAATGGATAAAATCTTAAAGCCGATCTTGCCTGCTGATGCAGCGGCCTTGATCGCATTTACGGATGTCGATCTTTTCCCTGATTCTTCGATGTCTTTTGTTTTTGGCCAGGCCAGCATGGATGAACGTGTAGGTGTTTGGTCGCTCAAACGGCTCGTTGACAAGAATCACACTACTTTCTTGCTCCGAGTGCTAAAGATCGCAACTCACGAAACCGGACATATGTTCTCTTTCAAGCACTGCACCAAATACGAATGCGTCATGAGTGGAACCAACCAACTCGCCGAGACCGATCGCCGTCCGATCGACGCATGTCCCGAATGTATGGCGAAGGTTTGCTGGATGTCCGACGTTTCTCCGTCCGAACGCTACCGGAAATTGGCCGCGTTTTGTCGAAAAAACAATCTCGTAAAGGAAGTTGAGGTGTTTGAGAAAAAGCTGACTGCCGTTGAGCAAGCTGAGTAACTACTTGCCGATGTCATGTCTAAACTGCATGCCGTCCCAACTTATTTTCTCAACCGCAGAATAAGCTTTTGAAAGTGCCTGATCCAGATCATGACCAATCGCAGTGACTCCAAGCACACGGCCACCTGCGGAAATAAATTCTCCAGACAGAGACAAAGCAGTTCCGGCATGGAATATTTCGACGCCAGACAAAGCAGCTGCTTCGTCTAAACCACTGATCACATCGCCAACTTTTGGTTTTCCGGGATAACCTGCCGAAGCAAGAACAATGCAGGCCGAACTGCCGGGAAGCCATTTGATCTCAACATCATTCAAGTTGCCGCTAATCATCGCTTCGCAAATATCGACGAGGTCGGTTTCGAGCCGTACCAGAATGGCCTGAGTTTCCGGGTCGCCAAATCGAACGTTGTATTCGAGCAGCATTGGTGCACAGGCCCGCGCGTTAGCAAGGGCGATATTCGCAACGTTGGATGTTTCGCTCTTGCTTACGCGCGGGCTTGTGCATTCAACCATCATCAATCCTAAGAATAGAATTCCATTGAACGGAAACCCTTCACGGATGCAGCCATGCAGCGTCGGGCTAATGATCTTATCGGTGATCACGGCCAACTGATCGTCGGTGAGCAGCGAAGCATCGGTAAACGTCCCCATGCCCCCGGTGTTGGGGCCCGTGTCACCTTCGCCGATGCGTTTGTGATCGCGGACGGGCGGCATCAGCACGAAATCTTCCCCGTCGGCAAACATCAACAGCGAGACTTCTTTTCCCACCAAACATTCTTCGAGAATAATTTTTTCAGCTGCCTCGGCCCCGACCAGATTTTCAAGGTCTTTTATAGCAGCGACCGCTTCGGCTCGATTTGCGGCGACGACGACGCCCTTTCCTGCCGCGAGTCCGTCAGCCTTTACAACTACGGGCTTATTTTCATCGCCAAAATCGCCGCTTTCAAGTTCGAGTATTGCAAAGCCGGGTGAATGAGCCACGATGTATTTCGCAGTCGGGATGCCGTGACGTCCCATAAAATCTTTCGAAAAAGACTTGCTTGATTCGAGCTGTGCAGCTTCCTTGTTCGGGCCGATAACTTTTAGCCCGAGCTTTTCAAATTCATCAACAATTCCAAGTGCCAGCGTGGTTTCGCCGCCGACAAATGTCAGGTCAATTGCCTGTTGCGAAGCAAACTCGACGAGTCCGGTGATGTCATCCGGTTTAATTTGCACACATTCGGCGACCGAAGAAATTCCGGCATTACCATTCGCGCAGAAAAGCTTCGTCACTTTTGAGCTTTTGCTAAATGAGCGGCAAATCGCATGCTCGCGTCCACCCGAACCTATCACCAGAATTTTCATAAAAATGACTGCTGCAATCTTTTGGTCATTGCACGGTCTTGACACTCAATATCTATAGTTGTAAGGTCAAATCTATTAAGCCGTTGTAACAAATCGTTAGTTTTTATGGTTAGTCTCAACTGTAAAATCTACTACAAAAATTCTGTAATGCCGAAATGAGCATTTATGGAATGGGAGCAATCGTGGTGTCAGAAAGCGATCTTCAGACAATTCCAGGTAAGGCATTGATCGCCGACGAACCGGAAGACGTATCGATCCACTGTATAGATTGTGCCGAGGATTTCATTTGGACGACGGGTGAACAAATATTCTTCCACGACAAAAATCTCCTTAATCCTCCTAAACGCTGCAAAGACTGTAAGAAAGCAAAAAACCGCCGGCTCGAAGCTGTCGTGTTGAATCGGATAACCGGCAAACACTACAAGATCGAAGTTAGGGCAGAGTGCGCTAATTGCTCCGTTGTAACCACAGTACCTTTTTATCCTTCGCAGGGCCGGCCGGTATATTGCCGTTTGTGTTTTTTAGAAAACAATGCGGGAAAGACCAACGGTGCGAACAACGGCACATGCAGTTGAATTAGCCGCCTACATGCACATTAGGCCTCATCTCTGGATCTTCCTCAGCCTGCCTCAATATCTCGCGTGTGACCGGAGCCGTATCGCCCTCTCCAAATAGAATATACCTGGCAAGATACATAATCGGGTTGCCCTCGCTCCAGCCAAAATAAACATGCGGGATCTTGCCCGTCTTATCGCGCAAATAAAGCAGAAAAGCCGCAATGGCATTAGGCACTGCCGGAGCTTGCGTGCGCAGTATCTTATAACCTTCTACGTCAACACCGCGAATATACAACTTGCCTTTAAACTCTGACGAATCGCCCGGCTCGATCTCATAGAAGATTACCGGATCGGACGAAGGAATATGGTTATCGACGCGCTTTTCATGCTCTTTGAACCGGTATTCGGTCATGTCGCCCGTTTCACGCCGATTGGTCACGATCCGAAGCTCGCCTTCGTCATTGAGTTCGTCGATAAAGGATTGCGCCACCTCGTCCAACTCGATCTTGTCGATGCGGATCTCTGTAGAGCGCATGGCTCGTGATATGAAAGACGCGGCGATGATCGCAAAGATGAAAAATGACGCGATCTTGATGCCATCGGGGCGCTCAATGATATTTGCAACCGTTGTATAAATGAAAACCGCCGCGATAAGCCAGAAGGCTATCGTCCATTTGCTGTGTCTCCGGCGAGCCGATAAAGATACTGCAATCGCCGCGGAGGACATCAGCACAAGAACGCCCGTTGCGTATGCTCCGCCCTGGGCATCGACATTCGCGTCGAATATCCATGTAATGAAAAAACATATTGCCGTGAATACCAGAACCAAAGGCCGCGTCGCACGCGACCATTCGGGAGCCATACCGTATCGCGGCAGATAGCGCGGCACGATGTTCAGCAAACCAGCCATCGCGGAGGCACCGGCAAACCACAGGATCAAAATGGTGCTCAGATCGTAAAATGTCCCAAACCATTCCCCAAGCAGCTTATGTGCGATGTAGGCAAGAGCACGGCCGTTTGCCTTGCCTCCTTCAGTAGAGACCTTTGCAGCGGTTTGCTCAGGAGTGCAGGCACAGTAAGCCGGCGGCTCATGTGCGAGTGCTTCCGCTCCACAATTAATACGGGGGCAAAACTCTTCACGCGGGATCAAAACACTTGTGACAAAACTGCTGGCGATGAGCATAAAACTCATTATTAACGCCGCAGTTATGAGCATATTCCGTGTATTGCCGATGCGGTTTGGCCTCTTGATGAGCGGCATTACCGCGACGCCGGTCTCAAAACCTGAGAGGCCGAGAGCCAACCTGGGAAAGCTCGTTATGGATAACAATACAATTGCGGCCAAGCCGGCAACCTGAAACGGGCCGGCCGACATTTTTGTCGCGAAAAGCGCGGTTTGCCAATTTGCCAGCAGTTCAGGATGATCAATAACCTCGCCCACCGCACGGCCAAGCACGACCACATTCAGCAGTAAATAAACTCCGACCAAGACGACCGCGATGCCGATTGCCTCTTTAAAGCCCTTGAGAAATACAACGCCGAGCACAGCAACTAATACGAGTGTCACTATGACCGGATGATTAAGGAAAGGAAATGCGGTGAGGACGAACGGATTTTCGATAACGTGGGCCGTGGCGTCGGCAGCCGAAAGCGTGATCGTGATCACAAAATCGGTTGCGACAAAACCCAGGAGAACAAGCACGAAGAGTTTGCCTTTCCATCGCGACAGCAAGGCCTCAAGCATTGCGATCGAGCCTTCACCGTGAGGGCTTTCCTTTGCAACGCGGCTGTAGATCGGAAGAGCTCCAAAGAGCGTGAGAAGGACGAGGATAAGGGTGGCGACCGGCGATAATACACCAGCGGCGAGAAATGCGATACCCGGCTGATAGCCCAGCGTCGAGAAATAGTCAACACCGGTCAGGCACATCACCTTCCACCAGGAGTGACTGTGATGCCGGCCCTCAGGAGCCGCAGGGCCTTCGATCTCGGAGACGCTGCCGTTATAAAGCCATTTCTTAAAACTGCCCGGCTCGCTTGTTTTCATAAGAACGTGAAATCAAAAAGACCGCCAAGCGTCAAACACTCGCGGCTTCTCAAGATCTGTAGAAATTTAACTTCGCAAATGACACCAACCGGAAAATAACCTAATACCCAAATTCCGGTGAAACAGATAAATTCTACGCTGATTATTCTTAACGTCAAGTTTGGCCTGTAGGCAAAGTTATGGGGGCGCCGTCTCCCACACCGTCGCCCCCTGGCCACCGAAGTGACCGATGTTCACCGGGAGGTGAACACTGTTAATTATGCACAGGAATCGCAAAAACGCAAATTGTGATGCAAATATCTTGTCATGTCTTAAATGATCCCGCAAAAAGAACTATTCTATGTTGAGGGCACCGATCAAAGAGGTCTCTAAACCATTGTCACTACTGACGAATACACTATATTGGCCTGCGGCAATGTCAGGATCGATTGTTATGAAGAAACTGATCCCGGAAACGCCCTCGCTGAATTCATTAGCAGTGGCGGGTAATTGTAAAATTCTAATATAAGGCGTATCAAATTTTATTTTCGACGACGCAGAATCTACATTCCTGCCGCCCAGATTAACGACATATGAGCGGCCGCGATTTAGTGAAATTCCGTAATCAGCCAATTGACCATTGATCCCGACGTATTGAAGTGCAACATCAGAAACCCGCAAAACGATCTTCTCGTA
>JANMDA010000098.1:0-9952 GCA_031376085.1 Chloracidobacterium sp. | reverse complement strand
ACCTGCTAGTAGGTGTCGAGCCGACCGGGAACGGAACGCTCGCAACTGTGTAGAATCTCCACAATCCAGTATTCGCGAAAGGAGGCAGACTGACCACATATCTAGCGATCTGGGAGGCATCAAACGAATTGATCGCGTCGTTTCCGCTGGTGTCCGCCGCAACCTTCGCATTACCTGTCAGAAGGCTGATTCCGGCAACGTGTTGGGCTATGCGGCCAGCATCGAACGAGTTGATGGCACTGTTAACACCGCCCGTCTTGGAAGGCGAGACCGTGTATGAACCCGCTCCAAAGCCGGAGAGCGAATACTGTCCAGCCAGCGGCCCAAGCCCGCCGGTGGTGGCCGAAACCGAAGGCGATCCGGCACCGTTCACCTGAACATTCGAAATATATCGAGGTGAAGGTGGACCGTTGGCATTGCCGTAAGTGATCGTTCCGTTGATCTCACCCGCAGCCGTCGGTGTCGGCGTAGGTGTATTCGTAGCCGTCTCCGTTGGAGTGGACGTTTCGGTTGCTGTAGGCGTCGGAGTAGAAGTTTCTGTCGCCGTTGCAGTCGGTGTAGACGTCTCCGTCGCTGTCGCTGTCGGAGTAAATGTTTCCGTAGCTGTAGCCGTTGGTGTAAACGTTTCCGTCGCTGTCGCAGTCGGTGTAAACGTTTCCGTAGCAGTTGGCGTCGGAGTAAATGTTTCCGTCGCTGTTGGCGTCGGAGTAAATGTTTCAGTTGCTGTTGGCGTCGGAGTAAATGTTTCAGTTGCCGTTGCAGTCGGAGTAAACGTTTGAGTTGCTGTCGCCGTTGGCGTAAACGTCTCTGTTGCCGTTGGGGTCGGTGTAAATGTTTCCGTTGCCGTCGGCGTCGGCGTAAATGTTTCCGTCGCTGTGGCCGTTGCCGTCGCTGTGTTCGTCGGCGTACTTGTTGCAGTAGACGTTGCTGTTGCGCAACCGCCATCGATGACCAGCGAGAATGCACGGGCCGAACCGGTGTCGCTTGACGCAGGATCGCTGATATTTATTATCCAGTCGCCGTTCGGGTTAATGCCGTCAAATGCACTCAAAGCGTTGCTCGGCGAGTAGGTACCCGTCGGGAATGCAACGTTGCTATCGGCTCCGCAAACATTTTCAGTCGTCGGGAAGCCGCCCTCATCATCCAGTATGATCTGTGCCAGGTTGTTGCTGCTGCATCCGAAGGAACTTGCAGGAACCCCCGGACGATCAAAGACGATCACTGACGGTGCACCGACTCCGGGTGCGGTTACCCTCACGATCACATCGCCAACCCATGAATGGTTAACGCCTGGTAAACTTGATGTCGGATCATCAACCTGTGTGCCGTCAAACCTGAAGTTAATGTCGCCTACAACACCCAACCCAGTAACCGGAATCGTGAAATTAACACCGCCCACAACCCCGTCCGGTATTGCAACCGCAGGGCCCGTGTAGCTAAATACACCACTGCCGCAGCCGGGTGTCGGTGTATTTGTAGCCGTATTCGATGGTGTTGCAGTGTTTGTCGGCGTAAAGGTGTTCGTCGACGTTGGCGTCGGACCCGCACCAACAAATTCGTCAGCTCCGATATCAGGAGCCACTCCACTGCGTACATCGCCGTCATAGTCGTCGGCAATCCCAGCAACCGGAATTCCCGCGTTATTGAGAAGGGACGCAACCGAAGTATCGATATGCAGGAATTGAGCACTTGCCACACTCGTGCTAAAGAATGTTGGATTTGAACTGATTGCGGCCGAATCACGAGTCGCAACGCGAGTTTTATAAGCCCCGAGTGTTTGATCGGAGTTTGTAACATCATTGTAGATCAAATTGTTTGCACCGGGTGTGCCTGCGTAAAAATCGTTATTGTTCGAAGCCGCTCCATAGGTTGCGAGCGTGGCATCGCTTCTGCGGTAAGCAACCGTAAGTCCGGTGGTATTGAATACCGAAGTGTTAATAAAAGCATTGTCGATCATTACCACGGTCGGTGTTGTCGAGACGCTGATTGCACTCGATCCGAAACCAGCCTGGGCATTAGTCGATTCATTTAGCCAGACAGTATTGTAGGACAAATTGACCGTTGTGCCGGCAGTCAGGGTGCCAATGCTTATACCCTGCAAATTGTTCGCTGCGGGGTTAGCCGGCAAGCGAAGATCGCCGACAAGGTTATTGAAAATGTTGTAAGTCGTGCCGGCTGTTTGGGCCAGGATGCCAAATACGACTGAACCGGCAAGTGCATTACCAGTAGACTGTACATTGCCGATCTTGTTCTTTGAGATATTGGTTGTAACTCCGAATCCAGAACTAATCAACGCAAACACCGGATTAGCCGTGGCTGATGTGGTGGAAATATTCGAGATCGTGTTGCCGGTTATGTTTCCGGTCGTTACGGCTCCGAGTCCCGTTTGCAAAACGTTTATCTGTCCTCCGGTGGAAGTAAAGTTACTGAATGTATTATTAGATATAGTTTCACTCGCGCCGCCATTGCTGGTACCTGCTGTAAGTCCCAGGATAACCCCGCCACCCGAAAGATTGGTTAGGGTGTTATTTGATGCAGTCGTACCATTTCCTGAGAAGTTAAAGCTGATACCTGTGATCTGAGCCGCACCGGTGCTGATATTGTTGAACGTGTTGTTCGTGATCGTTTTGGTCGGGCCGTTGGAAGAACTTGCCCCGTTTGCATCGTTCAACCCTGTGAACGCGCTTACACCCGTCAACGTAATATTCGAGAAGTTATTCAGGTTGTAAGTGATAGCCGAACCGTTTACAGATGAATCACCGCCGCCGCTTGTGAAGCCGGTCGTGGCACTGGCACTCGCGTTAGCAAAGCCAGTTACGATCAAATTGCTGTTAATGGCCATGCTGCCTGTTGCCGTCATGCTAGTGGTTCCCTTAGTAAAGAATGTAACGGCACCAGAAGTGTTAATACTGAGATTGGTGAATGTGTTGCTGCTGATTGTATCGGCGACAGAAGCACCGTGATTAAAAGTTATATAGTTGTGGGCCTGCGTGCCTGCGACCGAGTTAACAATTCCGCGAATATCATTACTGTTGACCGACATTGTCGCTGCGGCGGCCGGTCCGCCGGCGGCGATACCGGTCAAGGTGCCCGAGTTTGCAACGGTGTATGTGATCAACCCTCCACTTGTATTACCAAGTTGATTGCTATTGATATTTAAGGCAGTTGTCGCTGCCCCGGTATTGGATATTCCAGTAAATGCTCCCGAAGCTCCGGTTTTGGTGTGGCTCCTGATAACGTTGGTGTTTATATTGACCGTAGCAGCCGAGGCAGAGTTGGATATGTTGGTAAACGCTCCGGTACCGGCATTGCGTCCCAAAATAATATTATTAGTCGTGATCGCCAATGTCCCGGTGCCGCCTGTGTTCGTGATACCCACGAACGTTGACGCGCCGCTGCCAAAGGACGAGCAATTCTGGATAGTATTACCCGTGAGCGAGATCGTGCCGGTTCCTGAGTTGCTGATACCAGTAAACCCGGTAGCTCCAGTTGTCGTTCCGCTCGTTCCGACCTGGATCGAGTCAGCCGTCGATGTGCTTCCCACTGTGTTTGACGAGATCGAGTAGCCGCCAGTCGCAGTAACGATGCCTGCGAATGTGCCGCCCGTCGCCGCAACGGAACTCGTTACGGTTATCGAACTGATGGTGTTTCCTGAGATTGTCGAGACCGGCGACGCTGCTGCCGTCACAGCAATTCCTTGGAAGGTTGTGGCAATCGTGCCAGTGTAGGTAGTTGTTCCCGCTCCGCCTGAGCTTGCGAATCCGATCGTATTTGTGCTTACCGTGTAGCCGGTGCCGCTTGCTGTAACGATATTGATTGCTCGGTGAGTGCTGGCAACCGTCGATGTGCGCGTGCCGGTCTGGAAGAACTTGTTACCCGTTACGGTCCAAGCCGAGCTGTTGGAGGCGACAAATATTCCGTTTGAAGCAGCAGTTGCGTTGTAGTAATCCTGAATGTTGTTGCTTGTGATCGAGATACCACTGTTGTCAATAGCTGTCGATGTTCCCGCAGAGTAGATCGCATTGTTAGGCGTGGTGGTTGAGGCGGTGATCGTGTTGCCGGTGACCAAGTTGCCATCGTTACCTGATGCAGTACCTGTGGAGAAAAAGATCGTTCCTAATGCGGCCCCTGTGCCTGAACCCTTAATTGTGCTGTTTTGGATCGTGTTGTTAGTAGCGTCAGCAATAAATCGGATCGTTGAAGGTGTCGCGGCTGTCGAAGTGTTGTCAACTGTCAATGTTCCGGCACCACTTATAGTCACGTTGTCCGCACCATTAAGATCCACAAGCGGACCGGCAATCGAACCCGATATTGTCCATGGCCCACTAATCGGAGTGATCAGGGCTGATGTATAAGAGGCAGCACCAGAACCGCTGGCATTCAACACCGCGCTGACAGTTTCTGTCGTATTGTTACAAACGTAAACAGTGATCGCACCGGTATGCGTTCCGGCATTGATAGCGTCGAAGCCTAATTTTAGCGTTCCATAAGCAGTGCTGTTAATCTCGATCGGCCCGCCTGTGCCGCATGGGCCAGACGGAGTTGGCGTAAACGTCGCTGTCGAGGTTGAAGTAGCCGTATTCGTCACCGTTGGCGTGAATGTCGATGTCGATGTCGCCGTCGCAGTGTTAGTCGATGTCGGCGTTGGAGTAAATGTTTCGGTCGCTGTCGGTGTCGGTGTGAAAGTTTCGGTTGACGTCGCTGTTGGAGTAAATGTTGCTGTCGAGGTTGCCGTGGCTGTAGCTGCCGGGATCGTTACGCTGCCG
Organism: Chloracidobacterium sp.; assembly: GCA_031376085.1. GTDB lineage: Bacteria > Acidobacteriota > Blastocatellia > Pyrinomonadales > Pyrinomonadaceae > OLB17. The sequence continues at coordinate 5,186 of JANMDA010000098.1, read as the reverse complement.
TTGGTGGTCGAGGCCGTTGGCGTTCCTTCGTTGAATTTAAAGCCGGCATGAAATACTGAACCGGGATCGGTGTAATCTGCAAAGGTCAAATTGGTCGAAGTGCCAAGATTGTTCTGTACAGTGAATTTCAGGTTTACCAGGGTTCCCGATCCGCTGAATTCGGGCCCCTGAAAGGCCGATATGATCAGATGTCCGGGAAAGGTTGTGCCCGATGCGACCGAAGCACCGCTGCTTAGTGTGCCCGTGTTATCAAATCCGGAGCCTGTCGGCTGAACAACCGCCGGATCGAAGGTGACCTGAAAGTCATATGAAAATACACTCTGGCCGGTAAGATCTCCGACCGTAACCGGTATAGTGATGTTACCCGGCGTGGACGTTACGTCTGGCAGCGAGACCGCGACGGTAAAGGCATTTGACATCGCAGCAGGCCCGGCTTGCGATACGTTCACCGCAACGGCTGTTTGCTCATTGGAGATAACGGGTGCGATCTTGCTCTGCAAACCAAAAAACTCAGTTGCCGAATCGATAAAGGCCAAATGGGAACCGCCTGCTCCCAATGTTGTGATGGTAGTCAACAGGGCCAATAGGATCGCAACAATAGCGACACCTTGAAAACGTGAAACACGAAAAGATCTTTGGTTGCGTAACATTTTTTTTGAATATTCTCCTAACTTATAGATTCATTTACTTCCGCGAAATAAATGACCCAAACGACCAATCTCTTGGACCAAAAAATAAGAAACTTCTGCTTTTTTAACGAAGGAATTTTATCAAGCTATTATATGTCAATTTGATCGATTGTCAAGCAAAATCACGGCGATTTTTGACTATTTGGCCACAGTAGTCACCTCGGCCCGAACAATCCGCGGAATGCCTTGCAGGTCCGGCAGGAATTCTGGAGCGTTCCAGATACGGAGATCGAAAAGATCGCAGACCTTAGACGCCTGGCCAAATCCTATCTCTAGCAGCAAACTGCCGCCGGAAATTAGGAATTCAGGCGACTGGGCAATGATGCGTTCGATGATGGCAATGCCGTCACAGCCGCCGTCGAGTGCTGTGTGAGGTTCGTGATCGCGGACTTCGGGTTGTAGCGAATCGATGTCGCAGGCAGGAATATACGGTGGATTTGAGACAATAAGGTCGAATTTGCCCGTCACTTCGCTGAAAACGTCGCTTTCGAACAGCGTCAACCTTTTGGCGACGTTATGGCGTTCGGCATTGCGGTGTGCGACATTCAAAGCTGCCTCATAAATATCCACGCCGATGGCCTTTGCCGAAGTGACGCTTGCGAGAATTGAGACCGAAATACAGCCTGAACCAACGCCGATCTCGCAAAATCGCGAATTTTCGAGCGGCGAAAGAACTTTTATGGCCTCTTCTACGAGAATTTCAGTTTCGGGGCGTGGAATCAGGACTTCGGGCGTCACCTCAAATTCGAGGCCGTAGAATTCCTGTCGTCGGGTTATATATTGAAAAGGCTCGTGTTTCGCCCGGCGACGGACGCACGAGTCGAAAAGCATCTTTTGGTTCGCAGCGAGTTCGTCTTCCGAGTGTGCGATCACAAAAGCCGCGTCTTTATCAAGGATAAACGCCATCAGCGACGCAGCTTCGCGGCGTGGTTCGGCGATTCCGGCTTCGGCGAGTTTTTCCGTGGCTAAGGATAGAGCGGTCGAAATATCCATCGTAAATCTGAATTGCACAAGCCTGCGCGTTAGCAAGGGCGATACATTCAACGGTTCGCTATCGCCCTTACTAACGTGCGGGCTTGTGCAATTAGGACGTCGGCCTAGCCGGAACTCCGGCAACGACGGCTCCATCAGCGACATCTTTTGTAACAACGGCGCCGGCGCCGACTAGGGCGTTTTCGCCGATGGTTACGCCCGCTAAGATCGTTGCGTTCGAGCCGATGCTGGCGCCTTTCTTAATATTAATAGGAACGACATCCCAATCCGCTTCGGATTGCGGCGAGCCGTCCGCGCTTGTCGCTCGGGGAAATTTATCATTAATAAACATCACGCCGTGGCCGATGAAGACGTTATCTTCAATAGTTACGCCTTCGCAGAGAAACGAGTGGCTCGAGATCTTGCAACGCTTTCCAATGCTGACGCCCTTCTGTATCTCGACAAAAGCCCCGACCCGCGTCTCGTCGCCGATCTCGCAGCCGTAAGCGTTGACGAACGAGAAAATCCGCACGTTTTCGCCCATTTTCACGTCATTCAGGCGAATAAAGTTGTCGCGGAGGTATTCTTCGGTAAATTCGGTCATTGTCTGATGTTTGCTCGTCCGATTGGTCTGCACCTAACAGTATAGCGCTTCCGCGCCGCTTGGAATCACGTCCTCGTGGCTAAAAATCGCATCCGCGCATGGTTTTTCGCACTTCGAGGACGCGATAATGAACGCCGCGCATGCCTTTATGAACGCCGCGCATGACTTTTCGCACTTCGCGTAAGGCTTTATGCAAATTCAACTAAGCTTTTCGATGAATTGACGAGGCTTTTATTTCCTCGGGCGTCGGAATTCGAGGCCGCTGACTTGCTTGTATTGCGGCGAGCCGCCGCCGAAGACCGATTTCACATAGGCTTTGACGAGCGAGGCGCGTTCGACGAGGTTTTTGGTGCCAAAATACATCGTCGCGTCGCGGGTAATGCGGGCGTTGCTGAGCGGCGTGAAGGCCGTGGCGACGCCGGTATTAACGGTTTTTAGCGAAGCGGAAAGGGTGTTTAGCGGGGCGAGCTTGATGTCGGTCTCGTTTGGATTGTAGCCGTTGGCCGTGAGCAACTGGATAAGGTTGTCAAAATGATCGACAAGCTGCGTGTAGCTTTGCTGCGAAACGGAGATGCCCGCGCTCTCATCAACGGGCGTGGCCGGATCGTCCTTTGGCAGTGCCTTGACGCGTGCTCCGTTTATCTTTTTTTGCAAACCCTTTGCGTCTTTTATGACATTTGCCGGAGCGCCCGACGCGGCAAAAGCATTAACAACGCGTGTCGTCAGTTTTCGTATGCCGTCGAACGCATTTTCGCGGGCGTTGACCGCCGTCTTCCACGGAGCGACCGCCGTCGCAACCGACGCAACATTTGCCTGAGCAGTTGTCAACAAAGCCTGAAGCTTCACAATCGTTAAATCGCCGTTCGTCGGATTATAAGTCGCCCCATAACCCTGACAAAACGAGATCAATTGCGAAAAATGCTCAATATTGCGCGCATGCCCAGTCTCAGCCATATTCTTTTACACTCCTTTTTTATGTCATTTCGGACAACAAAAAAAGCTAAAAAGCGGCTGTCCGAAGTTAGGTTGTATTGGTTTAAGAGAACAAGAGAATTTTCGGATGTTTTGATGCACTTGTCAAGGAACGTAAGAGCGGTTAATTTAAGAATCTTTTCAGCTTATTGGACAGGTTCGTTATATCTTTAGTATCGCATTCCCAAATAATCAGAGTTTGCCAGCCAGCGGCTTTATAGGCAGATTTGTTCAGTCGATCGCGTTCAACATTGCGCAGACGTTTGGCTGTCCAGTAAGGTTCGTTCGTCTTAGGAAAGGCATTGCCGCGTTTGCATGTGTGCATATGCCAAAAGCAGCCGTGAACCAAAACGAGTTTTTTATGGCGAGGTAAAACAATGTCCGGTTTTCCGGGCAGATGCCGCCCGTGAAGTCTAAATCTAAAATCGAGTTTATGAATGACGGACCGCACAACGAGCTCAGGCTTTGTGTTGCTAGAGCGAATATTTGACATATTCCTCTTGCGTTGAGTTTCGCTAAGATTGTCGGCCATTAAACAAGCGGGCTGGAAAACTCCATGAAGAATGTTTCCTCGTCGATCTTGTAAAAACAGACATCGAAGCGACCGTATTGTTCAAGGTGTTCTTTCTGTACTGCATCACCGAGAGGAACATTCAAACGCTGACGAAAATAGATTCCGATTTCACTGTTGTTTGCCGGAGTGTGAATAGCCTTCCCGTTTTCCTGAGCACGAGCACATAACAAAACCTTATTGTCATGGGTCAGAACTGTTCCACAATCTGAAGAAATAGGCGGCTTCAGCCGTCTTTCCGCGTTTCGCGGCAGATAGCCACGTTGTTTACGACGTGGGATAGGCCGTGAAAGAATACGAAGGGCGTTTTAACGTCCTTATCAGTTCGGGCTTTAGCCTTCATCTTCGTCGGAATGTTTCTCAAGACGGTCACGAGTCGTGCCATTCTTGTGATGTTCCTTTTGATTATTTATGTAATCGATCACCCATTGCAGATCTTTCGTGCCAAATGTAACTATCCCGTAACCGCGTTGCCATTCGAGAGCTTTGGGCTGAACTTCGTGGTTGATGTAGTACGAACTCGAACCTTTTAGCTTTCCGATCCAATCCGAAACGAGGATATTCGGCTGCAAACTCGTCGCGATATGAATATGAGTTTCAATGCCGCCGATTGCGTAAAGACGTGCTCCGGGCGTTTCGAGAATTTTATGGGTTAGATAGTGATAAAGACGGCTTTCGATCCGCTCATTTATCATTGGCAAACTGGTTTTTGTGTGCCACGTGATGTGGAAATTTATTTCCGAATAAACGCTGTTCGACATATATGCTAAAGCGGGTGAAAGGACGTTAAAACGCCCTCTGAATCCTTCGTTCAAACTGACCACGTGCTAAAGCGACGTGGCTATTTGCCCTTCGGGTAAGCCTCGTCAACGAGGCTCATTTAAGATTTAAAAATGACGCTAAATCTGCTTCATGTTATATTTTAGGCATATCCAAAATACAACTCTTTCATGCCTGATAACAAACATAAAAATTACGAAATACTGAATTTAATCGGATACGGGTTGGCTAAGTTCGATATGGGTTTTGTCCATCAGCTAGGCTTTAAAACAAAACTGGCTTTTTTTGAAAGTATTGTTGAAAGTGGTATCGCTGAGACGGTCGGCACAGTAAAGAATCGGCAGGATTTGTTTGATCCTTTCTTCGATAATGGCAGAAAGGGCTGGTGGCAAAAAGGTGATGCATACTTGCACCGTAAGAAATTTATCGATTCACTCTTTGGCGAGTATGACTCTAAGACTTTTGCGACTTTGGTTAAACTCTACATTGAGTCTAACTTTAATCTCTCTGTTTTGGAGCCAAGTCTTGCAAGTCCTATCGTCAAGAGCAAATTTAAGCAACTTCAAATAACCGGACGTGAGGCAGAACTTTATTTTGT
>JANMDA010000132.1:0-2400 GCA_031376085.1 Chloracidobacterium sp. | reverse complement strand
AGATCGACGACATCGCCTCGGCTGTAATTGAGCAGGATGCTGCCTTTTTTCATCGACTTGAGAGTGTCGGGGTTGATCATGTTCCGCGTTGTCGCATCAGATGGCACATGAAGAGTGACGATGTCCGAATTTTTCAGTAATTCTTTTAGATCGCGGATCTGTTTTGCGTTGCCGAGCGGCAGTTTGGTCGCGATGTCATAATAGATGACCTGCATCCCCAATGACTCCGCCATCGCCGACACCTGCGAACCGATATTGCCATAGCCAACAATCCCAAGCGTCTTGCCCCGAAGCTCAAAACTGCCCTTCGCTTCTTTCAACCATTCACCACTATGCGCCGCCGCATTCTTGTCAGGAATTTTGCGTATCAGCATCACGCAAAGACCAATGACGAGTTCGGCGACCGAACGAGTGTTTGAATATGGCGCATTAAAAACAGCAACACCTTTTTCGGTAGCCGCTTTGAGATCGACCTGATTGACACCAATGCAAAAACACCCAATAGCGAGCAATTTGTCAGCCGCATTTATTACGCTTTTTGTGATCTGTGTCTTAGAACGAATCCCAACCAGATGGACGCCCTTGACCGCCTTTATTAATTCAGCCTCGCTCAACGCACCGTTGATCTTTTTGACCTCGGCATAACCGCTCAAGCGCAGTTCATCAACCGCCGCGTCGGAGATATTCTCGAGCAGCAGGATCTGGATCTTGTTACGGGGATATGAGGTTGACGCCATTTACATGTGTATCGTCAGATCATGCACACCTTCGGCGGCTTCCATGACGGATTCGCTGACGGTCGGGTGGGCGTGCATTATGCGGCCTAGTTCGTCGGCGGTGGATTCGAGGGCCATGGCGACGCAGGCTTCGGCGAGGAGCTCAGTCGCGTGCGGGCCGATGATGTGGACGCCGAGGATCTCGTCGTATTTCTTTTCGGCGACGATCTTGACGAAACCGTCGGTCTCGCCGAGTATGCGCGCTTTGCCTGAGGCCGAGAAAGGGAATTTGCCGACTTTTACGTCATAGCCTTCGGCTTTTGCTTTTTCTTCGGTCAGGCCGACACGGGCGACTTCGGGGTCGCAGTAGGTGCAGTTGGGAACGAGGCGATGGTTGATCGGCTCGACCTTTTTGCCGGCGATCTTTTCGACGACCATGATGCCTTCTTTTGAGGCGAGGTGGGCGAGCCAGGCGGTGTCGATGACGTCACCGATTGCGTAAACATTGGGCTCGTCGGTCTCGCAAAAGCCGTTGACCTTGATCGTGCCGCGCGGGTTTACGACGACCTTAGTAATTTCGAGGCCGAGCTTTTCGATGAACGGCATGCGGCCGACGGCGACGAGCAGCATTTCGGCTTCGAATGTGACGGCATCGCCCTTGGCATTTTTGCCCGAAACCTTAACGCCTTTTTTATCCTTGGTCAGCTTGTCGAGCTTGATGCCTGTTTCGCATTTGATGCCCTGTTTTTTGAAGCTGCGAAGCAGTTCTTTCGAAACGTCGGCGTCCTCGATCGGAACGATGCGGTCGAGCAGTTCGATGACAGTAGTATCGCAGCCAAATCGTGCATAAACGCTGGCAAACTCGACGCCGACGGCACCGCTGCCCATGACGATCATAGACTTTGGCACATGGGACAACTCAAGGACATGATCGGAATTTACGACCTGTTTGCCGTCAGTCTCAAATCCGGGAATCGGTCGCACAACCGAGCCGGTGGCGATGATGATGTTTTTGGTTTCGATGGTCTCTTTTTTTCCGCCTTCGAGAGCGACCTCGACTTTGCCTTTGCCGGCGATCTTGCCGAAACCGTTAAAGATTGTGGCCTTGTTCTTTTTCATCAGATAGGTCACGCCTGCAGAATTTTTTGAAACGACATCGGCTTTGTATTTCTGAACGGCTGGAAAGTCGTAACTCAAACCGTCGACTTTGAGACCAAAGTGTTCAAATTCACCTGCTTTTTGGTATAGATGCGCGGCGTTGAGCAACGCTTTTGTCGGAATACAGCCACGCAGGCCGCATGTGCCGCCGAGACGAGCGTCTTTCTCTTTTTCGATAATTGCGACCTTTAATCCAAGTTGTCCGGCACGCACGGCGGCGACATAGCCGCCCGGCCCCGAGCCGATAATTGTTACGTCAAATTGTTCTGCCAATGTAGTTAACCTCGTCTAAAATAATAAAAAATTGCGTAAGACTCATTATATGGGTTTCGCCGCGCTCAAGCTAGTGAATCGGCTGATGTTTGCGGTAAACTGAGGGCATTATGATACATTCCGAAGAGTTTTTGGCCATAGTTCACGATGCGAAAGGCCGCGTCAATGAATGTGACGTTGCGGGTGCTCAGAAACGTGTAGCGAACGGAGCCGTGCTGATCGACGTCCGCGAGGACAATGAATATGCGGACGG
>JANMDA010000083.1:0-22545 GCA_031376085.1 Chloracidobacterium sp. | reverse complement strand
ATGCGTTAAGAGGTCCAAAACGGTTATTATCCGCTTGCCTTCAACATCGAATTCCTTCAGGTAAATACAAACACGAGCGTCAAGTCGGACTTCACCGGCGTCAATCAGTTTCGCGATCAGCAGACCAGTTACCAGCACCTTAGTCAGGCTCGCCAAATCGTAGATCGTATCGATCCTCGCGTCGATCTGTTCCGGTTCTACAACCGCATATCCAAGAGCGTCCTGCAAAACTATCTCGCCTTTTTCGGCGACGAGATATACTGCGGACGGAAAATCACCGGCATCAATACGTTCCTGTAAGAAATTAGAAATCATGACTTCTACCGCACAATTCTACTACCTTTCTTAAATAGTTCTTAATTCTCGGCATTACCAGGCGGCGAAATTGACATCTTCAGCGAGTCAAAATAAAATTGAAATACAAAATCAATTTTTAGGAGGAATTTTTATGAGCAAAGCAGAATCTGCAGATTTAATTTTAAAACTTTATGATCTTCGCCGTGAGGCGACGATGAGAGAGGCTCGGAACTGGATATTTAGTTTCAACCCAACCAGCGCTGACGAATACATGCAAACCATGATGGACGAGAAGGTCGGCGGTTATCTCAGGATGGTCGTATCATATTGGGACATGGCTGCGACCATGGTAAATCAGGGCGCAATTGACGCCGAGATGTTTAATCAAACTAACGGCGAGCACGTTATGATCTTTGCGAAGGTTGAGCCTTTCCTTGCCGATCTTCGAAAGATGTGGGATATGCCCGAGGTGCTCTCAAATCTCGAAAAGGTCATAATGGATAGTCCCGGCGGAGCCGAAAAGGTCAAGAAAACGCAGGAGTGGATGAAGACCATGATGGCACAATTCGCCGCTGCTAAGGAAGCAAAAGCCTAAACATCAAGCCGTTGGCGGTGTGCGTCTATTTTTTCCAGCACGCCGACCGCAAGTTCTAAAGCCCGCCGCCCGTCATCTCCAGTGATTGGCGGCGGCGTATTTTTTTCGATCGCATCTAAAAAAGCCGTGATCTCTGATTTCAGCGGCTCAACGTCAGTTACTTCAAGCCTGTTTATAGAAATTCCCGCAAGCGGATGAGCCGCATTGGGATTCAATGACGTCACGGAAGCGAACTTTGTCGCGTAATCAAGCACGACATATGAATTCGTTTGATAAAACCGCGTTTTTCGTATTTTTTCCGTTCCTATACGCGAGGCTGTAATATTTGCGACGGCTCCATTTTCAAACTCTATGCGGGCGTTTGCCGCATCAACTTTGTCTGAGATCACCGGAATGCCGACAGCTCGAATTTCAGACACCTTTACATCTTCTCCAACCAGCCATTGAACAGCGTCGAGGTCGTGGATCATTACATCGAGGACGACATCGACGTCGAGCGAGCGATTCGGGAACGGTGAAACACGGTGAATTTCGAAGTAAAGCGGCTTTGTAACATGCGGCCTGAGCGCTACCATTGCCGGATTGTAGCGTTCGAGCTGGCCGACCATTAGTTTTGCACCGGTCGTGTTGGCAACGGCGATCATCTTATCAGCCTCGGTTAGCGTAAGAGCGATCGGCTTTTCGACAAGGACATGAACGCCATTTTCAAGAAATGCACAGGCGATCTCATAGTGCGTTTCAGTTGGCGTGGCTATCGAAACAGCATCGACTTTACCTAACAAGTCAAGCCAATCAGTAAATTCTTTAGTTCCATATTCTGAACCTATTTTAATTGCTGTCTCGGCGTTCGAATCACATACGCCGACCATTTCAATGCGGCCTTCGAGGGCCATCTCGCAATAATTTCGAGCGTGGTGCCTGCCGAGGCTTCCAACACCGATCACGGCCATCCGAAGTTTACGATTCTCGCCCATAATTTGATAACAAATCTCTTTTCGGCAATACTTAACATTCTTTATTATGACGCTGGAAATTACAAAGATCGAAGATCAAACTCCTAAAACCAAAGGCTGGTTTGTCTGGATCCTATTTGGTTTTTTGATCGTTTTTGTATATTTCTTGGGCCTCAATATTCCATTCCTCGGGCCGGACGAGCCGCGCTATGCGCAAATCGCCCGCGAAATGCTTGATCGCGGGGACTGGATCACGCCAACGCTCGGCGGCTTTAACTGGTTCGAAAAACCGCCGCTTCTATATTGGCTTGAGATGGTCTCATACAAACTTTTTGGCGTCAGCGAGTTTGCCGCCCGATTAGGCCCGACCTTATTTGGCCTGGGAACAATTGCAAGCCTTTGGATATTAGGTGCTTTTGTTTCAAGCAATTCAAGAACTAAAGATCTAAAACCAAAAGCTGACTTTGCCGCTTATCTGGCTCTCATCGCTGCATCGACGTTTGGGATCATGGTATTTTCACGAGCCGCCAGCTTTGACATCGTTATCACTTTTCCGATGACCGCTGCGTTGGTTAGCTTTTTTATATGGCATTCAAAAAATGAAACTGATGCCAACACGTCACAGCCCGGCATTTTAACTCCACTGATTTTCTTCTACGCTTTCACAGGTTTTTGCCTGCTGGCAAAAGGCCTGATAGGCTTGATCTTTCCATTCGCCATCGTTGGACTTTTCTACTTATTATCGCGTCGCTTTCCGAGTCGAATATTTGTCTTCAGTCTGCTCTGGGGAACTTTGCTCGCTTTTGCTATCGCGTCGGTTTGGTATTTACCAATGTATCAGCGGCACGGCTATCAATTCATTGACGAGTTTTTTATCCAGCATCATTTTCAGCGATTTACCTCAAATAAATACCAGCATCCGCAGCCCTTTTATTTCTTCTTATGGGTCCTGCCACTAATGACGCTGCCCTGGCTACCGTTCTTTTTTGCATCCATCTGGAAATTTTCAAAAAGCAAATTTCACCCCAAAGCCCCATCACCCTTTCTCCCTTTCTCCTCTTCTCCCCTTCTCCTTTTCTCCTCCGCGTGGCTTCTTGTGCCGCTCGTCTTCTTTTCATTTTCAGGTTCAAAATTGCCGGGGTATATTCTACCGGCTGTGCCGGCCGCCATTATTTTTACCTCAAAATATATTTCTGAACTGACTCTAAACAGTAATAAATGGCGCAAAGCAATTTTGCTTATCGCAGCAGTCACATTCGCACTGACGGTTCTGCTAATGGTATTCACTGTTCCGCGATTTGCCACGACTGATTCAGTCAAAACGCTGACCCAGACTGCGAACGAACTCGGTTATGATTCAAATCGCGTTCTTATGCTTCACACGCTGTCGCATAATGCCGAATTCTATGCTGCCGGCCGTCTGCTTCGTGATGTCGAAGGCAAACAGCTTCGCCTTTCCGGCGTTGGCGAGGTTATAAAAGAGATCAATACCGAAAACGGCCGCACCGTGCTTGTGCTTGTTCCGCTTGAATATTTGTCTCAGTTAACGGCAAATGAAAATATCCATACTGAGGTTATTAAAGACAACGGTGAACTCGTCATCGCTGCTGTATCAGTCAAATAATTACTCATCCGCAGCCCGTCGTATACGATCCATAAGTGCCACACCGATTCCACTTTCTTCGACACCTTCGCAATAAATAATTTGCACACCTGACCTGTCACACTCGCGAAAAAACTCAAAGATCGAATACGCATATTTCTCCGCCGTCAAACAAATTTGCTCGCGCTGAAACTTTGCAGTTGGTCGATTCAATCCAATATACGCAGCCCACTGCGTGTTCCCGAAGTCAGCCGCATTATTCGCAATGATGATTTTAGCTCTTGGAGCGTAATGCTTGTGACGCAGGCCAGGACTTCGCGGAGCTTCAGTATCAGGAATCGCATATGGTGTTGTCGCAGGAACGATTTCTCGAAGCCGCTCGATAGAAATTGAACCGCTTCGCAAGATCATCGGCACATCCGATGTGCAATCGACAACGGTCGATTCGAGTCCGATCTCAGTAGCGTCGCTTTGTAAGATACAATCTATTTGCCCGTCGAGATCCTCGGCAACGGCCTGCCATGTTGTCGGGCTTGGCCGTCCCGACAAATTTGCGGACGGCGCGACTACTGGCGTTTCGCAGGCCAGCAAAAATTGATGCGCAAGTTCGAATCGCGGCATTCTAATACCTATCGTATCCAGTTCTGCTGTCGCGATGCCGGGCACGTTGGCCGTCTTTTTTAGAACGATCGTCAATGGACCTGGAAAAAAAGCTGCAATAAATTTCTGGGCGATTTCGGTGATCTCCGCAGCAAGCAAACCAATCTGTTTGATATCCGAAATATGAGCTATCAAAGGATTATCGTTTGGGCGTTGCTTTGCTTCGAAGATCTTAGAGATCGCCAACGAATCAAAAATATTTGCTCCGAGGCCGTAAACGGTTTCGGTCGGAAACGCAACGATGCCGCCATGACCGATAAAGTCAGCAGCCTCGTTCACATTTGTCGTGTAAACTGTCTCCATACGAACTTAACTATTAACTATCAACAGATATGACAGCATTATTTTATCCACAGTTATCAGTTGATATCAGTTGATAGTTAATACTTGATAGTTGAAAATTGGTCTGTGACCATTGCCGAAAAACTAAAAACACTTCCGACCGACGCAGGCATCTACATTCATAGGAATGCAGCCGGCAAGATAATTTACGTCGGCAAAGCAAAGAATCTGCGCAACCGTGTCAGGTCATATTTTCAAGCGAGCCGTAATCACGATCCGAAGACGCGACAACTGGTAAAGGTCATCACCGATTTTGAGTTTATTGTGGTCGATAACGAGGTCGAGGCACTTGTTCTCGAATCGAACCTTATAAAAAAACATAAACCTCGCTTTAATGTTTTCCTCAAAGACGACAAATCATATCCTCATCTAAAACTCACTAACGAACCGTTTCCGAAAGTCGTTGTCACGCGAAAGATCGTCCGCGACGGATCGAATTATTATGGGCCGTTTCTACCTGCTACACTGGCACGCAACACGCTTAATCTTATCAATCGAGCTTTCCAGCTTCGAACTTGCGATATAGAGATCAACGGTAAACTGCCTCGCCCGTGTCTTGAATATCATCTAAAACGATGTCTCGGCCCTTGCGTCAAAGGTCTCTGTACTCAAGACGAATATCAAGAGGCGGCAGTTGATGTAAAAACCTTGCTCGAAGGTAAAAATAAAGAGCTTGCCAAAACGCTTGAGTGCCGTATGTGGCAATTCTCGGAACAGGGCAAATATGAATTAGCCGCGAAATACCGCGACCTGCACCGCACCGTTCTCGCTTTAAGCGAAACGCAAAAGATGGCAACTACCGCCGACCGCGATGTCGATATTATCGGCTATTACCGCGAAAAGCAGCGGCTCGCTCTTCAGCTTTTTACGATGCGCGAAGGCCGTATCGTGGGCCGGCGTGAATTCTTTTGGGAAGACCTGATCGATGACGATTCGTTCAACGCTTCAGAATTCTTGGGCGTCGTCCTCGCGCAATATTATTCAACCGATTATGTCCCGCTCGAAATTCATGTGCCGCAGGATTTTGAAGATCGAGCAGTGTTGGAAAAAGCCCTCACTGAACGTCGTGGACGAAAAGTAAAAATACTCGACCCCAAGAGAGGAAAAAACAAACACTTGGTAAGACTCGTAGAGACAAACGCCAAGATCGCATTCGAGCAGCGCTTCCGCATCCTTAAACCTGATTCGCAAAAGGTTCTCGAAGAACTTCAGGAGTTACTCGAACTCTCATATTTTCCAGAACGTATCGAGTCGTTCGATATTTCAAATATCTCAGGGTCTGAAAATGTTGCGGGCATTGTCGCCTTTGAAAACGGCAAACCTGCACGCTCAAATTATCGCCGCTTCATCATAAAGTCAGTCGAAGGTGCCAATGATTTTGCCTCAATGCATGAAGCGGTCTTTCGCCGCTACAGGCGTCTAGTCGATGAACAGAAGCCTCTGCCACAGCTTGTTTTCATCGACGGAGGCAAAGGCCAAATTTCTGCTGCTGCTGCGGCAATGCAAGCTCTCGATCTTGAACAAATAATGCTCGTCGGCCTAGTCAAGCCTCCAAAGAAACACAATGAGATCTCCCACCTTCTGATCCATGGCCGTGAGGAAAGCCCGATACCATTTGACCGTAATTCGCTGGCGTTTCGCTTGATCTTACAAATTCGCGAAGAAACTCATAAGACCGCCATCGAGTTTCACCGCAAACGTCGTGAAAAACGCGATTTTTCATCCGAACTCTCCGAAATTCCCGGCATCGGCGAAAAACGCAAGATGAAACTGCTTCGCCAATTCGGCTCGATCGAACGCATTTCTAAAGCGTCAATAGAAGAATTGCGCCCATTCGTCGGACACAAAGCCGCCACCGAGATCGTAGGCCATTTCGAAAATCAACGCCGTCTTGCCCTTAAGTCGTAAAAGCACTTTTCTTCATGCCACTGCGCCTTCAGCATTTTCGTGTAAGGTCGGCGTATCTGCGTGCGGCACAAAACATCTGCGGCAACGGGCCTCATACTTGTCACTTGCACCGACTTCGACGCGAGCCTCGGATTCGACAGTTCGCTGTGAATAATTCGCCGTCGCACCGCACTTCACGCATATAGCGTGGGTCTTGGTAATAAATTCGGCAATTGAGAGAAGCTGCGGCATCGGCTCGAAAGGCTTTCCGGTGTAATCCTGGTCGAGTCCGGCAATGATAATTCGTTTTCCCTGTTCGGCGAGCTTATTGACCGCATCAATGATCGCCATGTCAAAGAACTGCGCCTCGTCGATGCCGATGACCTGCGCATCATTGTCGATCTGGGCCATCATCCCAGCGGTGTCGGCCACCGGAATTGAAAGATGCTTTTGACCCGAGTGCGATGCAATCTCTTCGTGTGAATAACGCATATCGATTCCCGGCTTAAAAACCTGCACTTTCTGACGAGCGATGCGCGCACGGGTCAGCCGGCGGATCAGCTCTTCGGACTTGCCCGAAAACATCGAGCCGGCTATAACCTCGATCCAACCGGTGCCGTTTTGACGCACTTGCCGACGTTCGGCGGAATTGTCGAATGCAAATTCTTCAACCATAAATAAAGAAAATTTCTAGAAATTTCACTACTTTAGAAGAATCTGAGATTAGCATGTCGCACCTGATTTGTCATTTTCAGAGGGTGCGGAATTTATCAGCGTCACAAGAGACGCGAGAGATTCTTCCACGGAAATTTGGTCGACGGTCTTATCATTTATTACCTCCAGCCTTTCAGTTAAGGGCAGATATGTCGTCGGTGCCCGTTTATCCAAAAGTAATAAGATAGGGGTTCCGGCACAGGCCGCTAGGTGCATCGGGCCGGTGTCGTTTGTCACAAATGCTTCGACGCGGGCGGCAGCGGCAATGAATTGCGCGAGCGAAAGGCCGTCAATAATAATTGCTGCCCTAGGAAATATGTTCTTAACTTGCTCTTTAATATTTTTTTCTTCCGGGCCAAGAAATACAACAGGAATATAACCTTTACTCGAAACTTCGAGAGAAAGCTCAGCAAAGTTTTCCAAACTCCAACATCGGCTCGGGTGACCTGCACCGGGAAATAACCCTATCATTCGACTTGAAGAAAACCTAAAAAAACGATCGTTGACAAAATCTCTATCAGCCGACGATGTTTGAAAAATAAATTCGCGTTCCGCGTCGTCAATTCCTAGTGGAATCAAAACGTCCAGATATCTGTCGCCCAAATGCTTGGCCTTATCTTCCTGAGGAGGTACCGGCCTAAAGTTTGAAAGTATGTCCAGCGAACGGCTCTCGCGATTTGCCAGTAGCCGGTGCTTCGCCTTTGAAAGAAAAGCGAGAATGTTGGTTTCCGGCAGACTGTGAAGGTCAATTACGAGATCGATCTGTCGCCGACGAATCTCGCCGACGAACCGGAATATCTTTGCGATCGACCGCAGCTTTGGCCCGTCGCGGAGATCTACGCGATCGATCTTTATGACCTCATCCGCAAGTTTGGAAAGAGCTATGACTTCGCCCGTCGCCATTCCCGCAAGCACGGCAATATGCGACGACGGAAATCTTTGCCGTATCGCCTTTAGCGCCGGCAAACTGAGAACCACATCACCAAGCTGCCCGAAATCAATGACGAAAATGTTGTTAAAATTGAGATTCGTGTCCTGCAAAAAATTCTAATATCCGCGAAGGTCTGTTCCTGTCATCTCACGCGGCTTTTCTATTCCCAACACACCCAGGATCGTCGGAGCGATGTCTTCGAGAGCACTGTTTTCTCTTAATAAAACATCGCGAGCGTGATTATCGACATAATGAAACGGCACAGGGTTTGATGTTATTGCAGGCAAGTTTTGGCCACTTGCCGCATCGGACATTTCCTCACAGTTCCCGTGCGTCGAGGTTATCATAACGACGCCGTCACGCTCACGCATACTCTCACAAATACCACTCAGGCACGTGTCAATATACTGTATAGCCGCAACGGTTTTCGTCATATCACCAGTCGCAGCCATCATGTCTGCCGCAGGAATATTGATCACGAAAACGCCATTTTCTGTCGATTCCAATCCTCGCAAAAACTTATCTGTGATCTTAAAACTCTCGGCTTCAGGCTGGCCAAATCTTGAGCTGTTCATCGCGGAGGACACGAGAATTTGCTGCTGGGCTGGCCGCTGGACATCAGAGCCGCCGTCAAAGAAATGCGTCAAATGATGAAATCTGGAAGTTTCGGTAATCTTATAGTTTGGTATTTCGAGATCCGACAGAATTTTGGTTAAAGTATTTTTCTCCGGTTCATGCCGGAAAGCCACAGGCAGTTTGAATCCGGCATCATATTCGGTCATGCATATCGTATAGACAAGTGGTTTAGTTCCTGTCGATGCATCCGGGGCCGAAACGGATCGGACGAGCTGGAGCATGCCGTCACCTCGATGATTGAAGAAAATCACCAGATCGCCGTCCTTGATTTTAGTTACTGGCGTGCCAGGCTCGCTTTCAATAACAATCGGTGAAATAAACTCGTCGGATATACCTCTCAAAAATGAATTGCGTATTGCACTTACAGCGTCACACGCACGCTCGCCTTCGGCATGAGCAAGCATTGTGTATGCTCGAGCGGTGCGTTCCCAATTTTCGCTGCTGTCCATCGCAAAATAACGTCCGCAAAGCGTTGCGATCCGGCCTGTGCCGATGTCGGAAAGTTTTAGCTCTAGAGCTTCAACATAAATATCTGCTGTTCGCTGCGGCACATCCAGGCCGTCGAGAATGCAATGAACAAAAACATTCTCTAAACCATGCCGCTTTGCCATTCGCAATAGTGCGAACAGATTTTCGGTCGACGAATGCACGCCTGCATCACTTAGAAGTCCAATAAAATGAACCGACGCTTTGCTGCCTTTTGCTTTCTCAAATGAAGAACGTAGCACCTCGTTTTCCATAAATGAGCCAGTCGCGATCGCACTTTTTATTTCTGATACTTCGGTCTGTGCGGCACGGCCGGTGCCAATTCTTAAATGTCCGATTTCAGCGTCGCCTGCACCATTTCCCTTGCCGTCACGTTCACCGGATGCCGACAAAACCGTCATCGGAAATGAACGGCAGATCTCGTCGTAATATGGCGTGTGAGCAATGGCAATAGCGTTGCTTTCGGTTCGTGGTGCATAGCCCCATCCATCGAGTATGACGAGGGCAACGGGACGATTGTTTGTCATGTTATTTGATTTCATTAAAGAGCTGCCCGAATGGCCTAGCGAATGGCCTGAGGAAAGGTGCAAAACAATTATAAACGATTGTACCCATGCGAGCGCAACAATTACTTTCGCCCCGACGAAGCCGGAGGCCGGAACTCAGGTGCAACCGCAGGCAAACCGGCATCACGGCGCGCGGCGTTTATGAGATATGTGTGTTTCAACATGTCCTGCCTTAAAAGTTCTCTAAAATACTCGCTAACCGAGCCATAGCCGAACGATCTGACACGACTTTCCACATAACGTCGGGCGTCGGCCGGAACTGAAATATTAATGGTAGCTCTAGACATACTCACTCCTTTAAATTCTTCAAAATCACCGAATTGTGGCACAACATGCCACAAAAAACATGTTTCGATCACACTTAAACATTGTACCCATTGCACTTAACCCTTGCGATTGGTTGTTCGGCGTTGTTCGGCCATGTTCGGAGACTCTGCCGAACAAGATAATTGTTGATATTATTGCGGTTACGGTCATATTTTTTGCCTGTTCGGCCGATTTGAAAAAAAAATTACTTCTTTTTGGGCCGTTCATCTTGAATGATAAAATCATAGCGCAAATTTCATCTGCTGTCAAAATTTTTATGCATGAAACATGCACAAGCCCGCGCGTAAGCAAGAGCGATACATTCAACGCGTGTGTATCACCCTTGCTCACGCGCGGGCTTGTGCAAGTGGCTCAATATGCGTCTGGAGCGGGCCTTTCCATCCAGCGTTCGGGGTGCTTTAAGCCGGTAAAATCAAATTGACTGTAAAGGCCGTGTGCGTCGTAAGTTGCGAGCAGCCAGCGACGCAGACCCTGCAAATCGGGCTGTGCGAGGATAATTTCCATCAGCCATTTGCTCAGCCCCTTGCCGCGATGTGATTCGAGAATAAAAACGTCGCCGATATATGCGAAGGTCGCCTTGTCGGTGATGACGCGGGCGAATCCGACCAACTCGCGGCCACGATAAACGCCGAAACACAACGAGTTTTCAATCGCGGTCAATGTCTGCTCCATTGTGCGATTTTTTGCCCAATACGATTCCTGCGACAGGTAACGATGGATCGCGCTCAGATCGAGCCGCCGCTTGTCAGTATCTATCTCGTATTCGCCTTTTCGTTGTTTCATCACTTATATGCCCAGAGCGCGACGTGCCCGGCTGCGGAATCCGGCGGTTGCGGCCTGCGGATATTTTGTCGCTACGAGCCGAAGCTCATCGAGAAGTTCCGGCTCGTTTTCTGCTAGTTTTGCGGCGACTGTCATTGAAAATACCCTTACAGCAACCGGTTCCGCCGGATCAGCCAAGAGATTGTAGCAAGCATCGAAGACACGGCCTTGATAGCGTTTGGGAATATCGACAAACTGAAACAGCCTTGCGACATTTCTCTTAACCGCTACATGAGCATCATCGCGTTCGAGCTGTTTTATCAGCACGTTGAAATATGGTTTTACAAGTTCAGGATGACGCTCGATGCAATAACTGACCGGCCACGCCGCACGCTGCGAAAGCCTGTAAACCTGGCAGAGTAGCTGTTCCATCAACTCAGCAAACCTTTTAGCATCATCGCCAATGTAATCAGCGATCTTCGTCGCCTGCGCCTTTGAATGAACTTCAAGCAGTGCTTCGCGGATGTCCATTGAAATAGGGTTATTATCGAGACGCTCTCAAATTTATGTTGCTTGCCTGAAAATAATATGGCTAATCTCGGGAAGAAATATAGTCTCTGGACAGTCATCATGTTTTGAACCAGAATGTTGTGGCGCAAGTTCAACCCACGCGGAAAGCATTGATTCACCTGTAAACATGCGACGAAATAAACTTCCAAAGAATTGAGAAAAAGCGTCACCCGTACGGTCTAATGTCATTACGAGATTTACCGGATGGTGTCCGTCTCTTTTTCCTGCCGCCATGTAATTGTCGCCACTATTTTGCGATGCAACCACCGCAATTTTCGCAGTGGAAGAATCAATCAAGTTGCGCAACGTGCCCGATTGTCCGCCAACAGTACCATCCGGAGCTAAATTGCAGTAGATTAAGAGCACGTCACAAACCGGCACTTTGTCGTCACTTGCTTCAGCAACCTCGAAAAGCCCACCTAATGCCTGCTTGTCAGCGGTAACAATGCTCTCGGCTTGCGAGCCGACAAGATTTAGAAAGGAGATTTTCGGAGAATCAATGACTAAAGGATCTCGAGAACTCACACGACCAGAAACGTTCCCTGAAAATATTTTTCTAAACCAATTCATACCATCCAGCGGGCAAATCCCTAGTTAACTCAGCTGATAAAAAGCCTTTCGTCCCGGATATTTTGTTGAATCCCCGAGGTCTTCTTCTATGCGTATAAGCTGATTGTATTTCGAAATTCGGTCGCTGCGGCACAGGCTGCCGGTTTTTATCTGGCCGGCGTTTGTTGCGACTGCGAGGTCGGCGATAAAGGTATCCTCGGTCTCGCCGCTGCGATGTGAGATCACGGCGGTCATATTGTTAGTCTTTGCAAGCTCTATTGCGTCAAGAGTTTCCGTCAGCGTTCCGATCTGGTTGACTTTGATCAGGATCGAGTTCGCTGCACCGACGTCGATTCCCTTCTGCAGGAATTTGACGTTTGTGACGAACAGATCGTCACCGACAAGCTGCACTTTATCGCCGACTTTTCCGGTCAGATTCTTCCAGCCGTCCCAATCATTCTCGGCCATTCCGTCCTCAATAGAAATAATCGGATATTTTGCACACCAGTCGGCCCAATATGCCGCCATTTCTTCGGACGACAGTTCTCGATTGTCGCTCTTTTTGAAGATGTATTTACCGCCTTTGTGAAATTCGCTCGATGCGGGATCGAGGGCGATCATTACATTTTCGCCCGCTTTGTAACCGGCAATGTCGATGGCTTCGAGGATGGTTTCGACGGCTTCGTCGTTAGATTTGAGGTTTGGCGCAAAACCGCCTTCGTCTCCGACGCTGGTCGAATAGCCGCGCGATTTGAGTACATTTTTCAGGTTATGAAATATCTCGGCTCCGCATCTGAGAGCTTCGCGAAAGCTGTCAGCACCGACAGGCATCACCATAAATTCTTGGAAATCGACGTTGTTGTCGGCGTGGGCGCCGCCGTTGAGGATGTTCATCATCGGAACGGGAAGCGTTTTAGCATTTGTTCCGCCGATGTAGCGATAAAGCGGCATTTCCTGAAACGCGGCGGCGGCACGAGCGTTTGCGAGAGATACAGCAAGGATCGCGTTGGCGCCGAGTTTCGACTTGTTCTCGGTGCCGTCGAGGTCGATCATCGTTTGATCAATCAATGTTTGGTCTAGGCAATCGAGGCCTTCGAGTTCGCGGCCTATGGTTTCGTTGACATTTTTTACAGCATCCAAAACACCTTTGCCCAGATAACGTAATTTGTTACCGTCACGAAGTTCCACGGCCTCATTCTCACCGGTCGAAGCTCCGCTCGGAACGGCCGCACGGCCCTGTGTTCCGTCCTCCAGAATGACCTCGGCCTCAATTGTTGGATTTCCGCGCGAATCCATGATCTCGCGTGCCCAAACCTGCTCAATAAAACTCATTAATATTTTCTCCCAACTAAAATTTTCAGAGCAAAACCGCAAAGAAGAAATTTTACCGCAGATGGACTCAGATGAACACAGATAAGACCTAAAATTTAGAGGCCTCACCCAATTTGCGTCAATCTGCGTTTATCTGCGGCGAATTTTTACTTCTTGCGAATTCGTATTAATTTTCGGCTTCGACAGCATCGACCTTTTCCATCCGCACCTGCTTGATCCGGCGTTTATCGACCTTTTCTACTTTGAAAACATGGCCATTGTACGGCACTGTCTCGCCTTCTTCCAATATCTGTCCAGCCTCGGACATCAGGAAACCGGCGATCGTCGTATAGCCCTCGGACACCGGCAAATTCATCACTAGCCGTTTATTAAGGTCACGAACCGCAAGGCTGCCGTCGAGCACAAAACTGCCGTCAGGCTGTTCGGCGATCTGCTCGTTGACCTCTTCGTCATGCTCGTCGGAAATGTCGCCTACAATTTCTTCGAGCAAGTCTTCCAGAGTAATTATTCCTTCGACACCGCCGTGCTCATCGACGACAAAGCCGAAGTGGAATTTCTCCTTCTGCATCTGCCGCAGAACGTCTTCCAGATGAGCGGTATCGACAACATAATTAGGCTTGTGCAGGATCGCGGCGAGCTTAAACGACTTCGGTTTGTGGATATAACCGACGAGATCTTTGCTGTGAATAAAGCCCGCGATCTCATCGAGCGAACCGCGATAAACGGGCAGCCGCGAATAGCCGCTTTCGCTAAACGTCTTTGATATTTCATCAAGCGTGCTGCTTTCCGTTACAGCGATTATTTCCGTCCGCGGTATCATTGCTTCCCTGACAGTTGTTTCAGAAAAATCGAACACCTTATTGATCAGATCTCTCTCTTCCTTATTTACATGGCCGCTTTTCTCAGAGATCCTGATCAATTGGCGTATCTCGTCCTCAGTATAGATAGATGCATGCTCGCTGTTTGCCTCTATGCCGAGAAGATTTACGATCTTCGCACTCGCCCAATCCAAAGCATGAATGAAAGGCTTGAAAATGCGATAGAAAATCGTCATTGGCAACGCAGTAAACATCGCCACGCGTTCGGCAAGTTGCAGCCCAACGAGTTTTGGAGCTTGTTCGCCAAGAACGATATGCAAACTCGTAATTATCGAGAAGGCGATAATAAAGGACACAATGTGAAGGCCGTTAACGGAAATTGAATCGCCCAGAAACTGTTCAACTAAAACGGCGATCGCCGGTTCGCCGACCCAGCCCAAGCCCAATGAGGCAAGAGTGATACCAAGTTGGGACGCGGAAAGATAAGCGTTGAGGTTGTCGAGAATTGCCAAAAGTCGTTTTGCGGACTTTGATCCCTCGTCAGCTAATGTGTCGATACGAGATTTTCTGACCGCAACGATAGCGAATTCAGCGGCAACGAAAAACCCGTTCGCAATAACGAGAAGGATTACTATAAGGATGTTTAGTAATGTGTAAGCCGCAAACGTAGTGTTTTCGGGAGATGTGGTTTCAGCAGCAAAAAGCAGAAACAAACTGGCAGGGTCGTCCATTGTCTATGTCGTTATAACCTTTTGCGACATTTTATTTAGGCTGTCGCTGCCCATATCTAATAGATTTTACATCACGCAAAAAATGCGTGTTACTTTGGTAATTATACCATAAATGCGTGTAACTTTTGGTTTCAAGCTTATTTCACTTCAGCAATTTCGCAGGCATCAAGCATTTCCTGAATAAGCATTCGGCATGATCCGCAGCCGCCGCCGGCATTGCAAGTGTTGGTCACTTGGTCGACTGTTTTTAGCGAACCTTTCACGATCAAGCTTTCAATAGTTTCTTCTGTAACACCGAAACAGGTACAGATCAGAGCCTTTTCACCCTGAAATTCGTCTATCTGCTGCGTTCTGTGATCCGCAAAAGCCAAGCGAAGTGCTTCGATACATGTGGTAACACATTCGCGGCGAGCCATTGGGAATTCACCGAGATTTGTTTGAATGTGTTTATTTAACTCAGCATCAACGAATCCATGAAGATCCGTGAGATTTTTTCTTGCTACATGATCGGCGAGTGCATCGGCAGCAGCGATCATAAAGCCGCAGCCATTTGACGAAAATACGGCATCGGTAATCGTGCGATTTTCCGCGTCAATCGACAGCGAAAACCGGACAAATGAGCCACAGCCAAAATTGACCGCAATGGAAGCGGCATTTGCATCAATATTTCGCCTGTTGTGACGCAGCCGCTCAATGCATTGGCTAATTTTTTCAGGGTAAAGCACGCCTTTGATGGTAAACATTCTCGACGGAATCGCAAATCAAGGCCTGAGGGCTTTTACAATTTCGGACTAACAATTTACGATTAACTTGCTATGCGACGCATTTTGCTTTGCCTTATTACACTGCCCTTTTTGCTTTCATGGGACTGTCGGCCTGCCGCACCACCTGTTTCGGTTTCGAATCAGCCAGTGACGGCCAATGACCGCCAGCCTATGAAGCCCGTCTCAGAAATGAGCTGGACTGATTCCGATCAGCGTGTCCAGAAACTGTCCGACCTGAGCGGAAAGGCTGTCATCCTTGATTTTTGGGCAACATATTGCCCGCCTTGCCGTGAGGAAATACCGCATCTTAACTCACTGCTTGCCAAATACGGTGCCGACAATCTACACATCGTCGGCTTGAATGTAGGTGGTGAAGAAGACATGCCTGCAATACCCGCTTTCATCAAAAACACTAAGATCGATTATCCGATCGCTTTTCCCGAGGACGAACTGACTCGCTTCATTTTTGGGACACGCAGCGATATTCCCCAAACCGCCGTCTTTGACCGCAAAGGCAAAATGATAACCAAGATCGTCGGATTTAGTCCGGCTATTCAAAAAGAGTTGGACGCCGCTGTTGAACAAGCAGTATTGAGCCAGTAGTTGTTTTGCAGTAAAGTTTGAGTGAATTTTTATAACGAATCCCATGATATAATTATTGTGGGAGTTAAGATTGCCATGTTAATCCAAGTAAAAGCAGAGATCGATACAAACGGAAAAGTTGAACTGCTCGAACCCGTGCAGGTGAAAAAACGTTCGAAAGCGATCTTGACCATTCTTGACGAACCTAACGGCAACATGGAAAAACGTGGTAACGGAAAGGCGTTACTGGCATTGTTAAGAAGTCCTGCTTTTCAAAATCGTAAAGTATATTCTGACGAAGAGATCGACCGGCAAATCGAGGAGAATCGCAACTCGTGGGATTGAGTCGAATTTACCTCGACAGTTGTATAGTCATTTACATTGTGGAAGAGCACTCTCCATTTTCTGCAATCGCGGAATCAGAATTGGAGAGTCAAGGTAACGCTGAGTTTTGTTTATCTGACCTTACCTATCTTGAATCAATAGTCAAACCATTGCGCACCGGAAATTTGGCAGTCAGTGAGTTGTTTGATTTGTTCTTCGGTCAACAAACTTTACTTGATATGCCGCGTGAAGTTTTTGAAGGCGCTGCCAAATTACGGGCGGAGTTTCCAAGTTTGAAAACACCGGACGCCCTGCACCTTGCGACGGCAATACACCATAACTGCGACGAGTTTTGGACAAACGACAATCGTCTAAACAAGGTTGCACCAGCATTGGTCAAAAACATACTGACGATTAAATCTAATGCGTGACATTCCAGTCGGCAACGGCAATCTGCTCGTCAATTTCGACGACAAATACCAAATTCGCGATATTTATTTTCCGCACGTTGGACAGGAAAATCACACTGAGGGCTTTCCGTTTCGCTTTGGTGTGTGGGTGGATGGGGAGTTTTCGTGGGTCTTTTCGGATGACTGGGATCGTTCGTTAAAATATCTGCACGAAACATTGGTCACTGATGTCGTTCTCACAAACAAAAAATTAGGCATCAAGATAACCTGCAACGATACCGTCGCAAGTCATGACAATATATTTTTGCGACGTGTTCAGGTGACAAATCTGATCGCTACGGATAGAGATGTTCGCGTATTTTTGCATCACGATTTTCGGCTCTACGAAAATAACGTCGGCGATACTGCATTTTATGATCCGGAAAATCTGGCGCTTGTCCACTATAAAAAGCACCGATATTTCTTGATAAATACCGAGCCGCATTTTGATACATTCACTACCGGACGAAAAGCCTTTCGCGATCAGGAAGGCACATGGCGCGATGCCGAGGACGGCGAGCTGCACGGAGGAGCGATCACCGAGGGTTCCGTTGACTCGACGATCGGCATTCATCTTTCTCTCGCATCCGGTGAGACTCGCGGATTTTATTATTGGATCAGTGCTGGAACAACACACGCAGAAGTCGCAAAACTCAATCGTCTCGTTCTTGCTCGTCGCCCATTGGAATTTCTCGCTTATACCGAAAATTATTGGCGTGCATGGGTGAATAAAAATGATACTGATTTTGCCGATCTACCGCAGGGCGTCATCGATCTTTATAAACATTCACTGCTCATAATCGGCACGCAAATCGATGACGGCGGAGCGATACTTGCGGCAAATGATTGGGACGTAACGGAACGCGCGACCGATCATTACAGCTATCTTTGGACACGCGACGGAGCGTTTGTGGCAAATGCTCTGGATGCTGCCGGCTATGCCGAGATCACTCGCGCGTTTTTTGATTTTTGCAATAAAATACCTCATCCGAAAGGCTATTTCATGCAGAAGTATAATCCTGACGGAACCGTTGCTTCCGGCTGGCATGCGTCGTGGGACATCCATGGCAAGCGGCAGCTTGTGCCTATTCAAGAAGACGAAACGGCTCTTGTCATCTGGGCGCTGTGGCAGCACTACGAACGATACCGTGATATTGATTTCGCTCATCGACTCTATGTCGAGCTTGTTGTCGACTGTGCGCGATTTATGGTTGAATATCGCGACCCTGAAACAAAACTGCCGCAGCCAAGTTGGAATCTGTGGGAAGATCGCCGCGGCATTCACACTTTTACATGCGCAACTGTCGTTGCTGGATTGCGCGCAGCGGCAAACTTTGCTGACCTATTTGGTGAAAATCATCAAGCAACAGTTTTCCGAACCGCCGCTGACGAGATAGTAGAAGCGATGCGTGAACATCTTTACAGCCTCCAGCTCGGCCGCTTCTTGCGTTCGTTACAAGTTAATGGAGATCATTCAGTGACCCCGGACTCGACGATCGACGCTTCGCTGTTCGCGGTGTTCTATTTCGACTGCTTCGACATCGATGATGAAAAGGTCGAAGGAACGATGAAAGCAGTCGAAAAGCACCTCTCCAACAAAACCGAATTTGGCGGTCTCGCAAGATTTGAAAACGACAGCTATATGAAAGTTTCCGCGCATATAACCGGAAATTCATGGTTCTTATGCACGCTTTGGCTGGCTGAGTATTACATCGCAAAAGCAGAAACTATTGGCGATCTTTCGCGCGCACTTGAGATTCTACAATGGACAGTCGACCGGGCTTTGCCATCTGGCGTTTTGGCCGAACAAGTGGATCCGCTCACGGGCGAAGAAATGTCTGTCTCGCCGCTCACATGGTCGCATTCGACGTTTGTCGCCGCTGTGCATAGCTATTTGGAAAAACGACGAGAGTTTACAGAAAGACGCAAAAAAGTTTAGTCATACAGCGCATTTTAGCAACTTTACATTTTCGCGTTAAAATCAAAATAATGAGAAAAGCAAAGATACTTGCCACGCTCGGCCCTGCTTCGAATTCGCGGCAGGTTTTGGAAGAGATGCTTAAAGCAGGTTTAAATGCCGTGCGTATAAATATGTCGCACGGCACAACTGATGAGCACGCCGAAAATATAAGGAACGCGCGCGAAGCTGCCGCCGCTCTGGATTTGCCATTATCGATCCTGATAGATCTTTCCGGTCCAAAGATCCGAACGCGAACATTAAAGGACGGCCTGCCGGTAATACTTAAAGAAGGACTGAGTTTTACAATTACGACTCGAGAGATCGTCGGAAATGAAAGCGAGGTCTCGACCAATTTTGATCATCTTCCTGATGCAGTCGAGGCCGGAACGCGCATTTTGATCGATGATGGAGCTATCGAACTTGTCGTCGAATCCAAGAAGGATACTGATGTCTTTTGCCGAGTTGTGACCGGCGGTTTGCTCAGCGAACGCAAAGGCATTAATTTGCCCAACACTCCGTTACCGATCCCGTCAATGACAGAAAAGGACCATGCCGATCTCATATGGGCCATGGAGCAGAATGTTGACTACGTCGCACTATCGTTTGTCAGAACTGCTGACGATTGCAAACAGGTCAAAGACATCATCAAAAAGCTCAATAAACGACGCCTAGGCCGGGCTCTGCTTGTCGCAAAGATAGAAAAGGCTGAGGCTATACAGAATCTTGACGAGATCATTGAGGCGACCGATGGCGTAATGGTCGCACGCGGCGATCTAGGGGTCGAGACGAGCGTCGAACTCGTCCCGGTTTATCAAAAGCGGATCATCGAGAAGGCTGTTGCAAGCGATAGATTTGTGATCACGGCGACGCAGATGCTGCAATCAATGATCGAGCATACTTACCCGACGCGAGCCGAGGCTTCGGACGTGGCAAATGCTGTCTGGGACGGCACCGACGCCGTTATGCTCTCTGCCGAAACCGCAACCGGAAGGCATCCGGTCGAAACGATCAAAACAATGGCACGCATCATTGATTCGGCTGAGACTATTGAAGTAGCTCAATTGAGAAAGCCGGTCAAATTCAACCAACCGTCCTCCGCCAGAACCAGCCAGGCTCTCTGCAAAGCCGCTGCCGCCGCCGCAAAAGAAATGCAGACGGAAAAGGTCGCCGTCTTTACAGAATCCGGTTTGATGGCACGGCGGCTTTCCGCTTTTCGTTCAGGCATGCTGACGTTTGCGTTAACAACCTCGGCGGACGCGCGAAACCAGTTGGCATTGATCTGGGGCGTGCGGCCTTTTTATCACGAGGGGTTAAATACTGATAGCGGTTCCAGCGATTTCGGCAATGCAACAATGCTTGACCTTATGAGTTCCGACACAAACTCGACCGAAGAAATGCTGAAAGTCGGCGAACGCACGCTGCTCGACGAAGGCGTCGTCAAAACAGGCGAAACACTAATAATGATGGCTGGCAGATTGTCAGGTATGGGGTTGTCGAGTTCGGTGATCGTGTGGACGATCGGTGAACAAGTGCCGCGTCGATAACCGCTTATTTTTGATGAAACTTTGACGGCACGTTGTCACGTCCCCAGCGAAGCGTCGTTGCCATCCAGACAAGCTCGTCGAGAAATCCCGTAACACGTTTCTCATATGCTTCGTCAAGAAGTTTGCCGTCGCCATCGAATTTACTCTTCACCAATGGAAAATTGAGGTCGCTGAATGTGACGGCAAGGCCGAGTTCGCGAACCATCGGCACACACGCCTCGATCACTCTTGTGCCGCCCCACGGACCTGCCGAGACGCCGACGAAGGCGACGGCTTTGTGGATATATTCTTTTAGCAGAAGATCAAGAACGCTCTTCAAGCTGCCCGGATAGCCGTGATTGTATTCGGGTGTGACAATCACGAGGCCATCGGCTCGGATGATCGCGTCACGCCACTCGGGAAATTGTTCACCGATCTCGGTGCCATAATGATCGTGCGGCAAGCGAAAATCGCAGACGTCGAAAAGCTGCGTTTCAATATCATCGCGCTCACGCATCTTACCGCAGACCCAGTTTGCGACATTACCGCTCTCACGGTTTTTTCGTGCGGTTCCGAGCAATGTCGGGATAAAAAGTTTCTTATCGTTCATGTAGCAAATATCCCGTGACGATCCGATTCTATTCCGGCTTGAGCCATCAACTGAGTCTTCGTTTCGCTTCTTCATTCGAAATCACTCGGCCATCGGCAACATCCTGCTCACTGCGAGCAATCCCTTCGAGGATCATAGCCCGCTGCTGTTCGAATGTAGCATCCTCAAATTCAAGTTCTTCCGCTTCCTTTCCATAAATTATTACTTTGAGCTAAGAACCTGAGCAACAGTTTCCTTCTTCAAACCGTTTCCGTTGCGCTTTTTGTATTCGGTGAGTGATATCTGCGGGTCGCGCCAGGCGTCTAGGTGGCCGACCTGATGTACGCATTGGATCGTGCAGGTCGGGGCACACCATTTTTCGGTGTTGTATTCGCGATCCATATCGGCGTGAGTGTATTCGAGCAGCGGAATGCCCGGTGTGCCGCGCTGTTGCGAGCACCAACTGACAATTCCGGCTTCGTCTATGTAGAGATAACGAGCACCGGCACGGCACCGCCATTCGTATTCGCCGCCATCGACGAGGTAGTCTTGAAACCAGTTCCAACGGGCATATGAACTGGCACCTTTCGACTTGATCTCTTTATAAACTTCCTTTTCGCGAGGGGTCAGTCCCTTTAGCAAACCGTCGCTGTCGTGAATAACGCCGACCGTTGACGAAAAGCCAAGCTCGCGGGCACGCGAAGCGATCTGCAAAGCTTCATCAGGATTTGCGACACCGCCGCCGACAACGGAATTGATGTTCACCTTAAATTTCGCGTGATCGCGCAGATTTATGAGCTTTGAGTCGAGCACCTTGAGGCTCTTTTTCGAAACGTCGTCAGGTGTGACGTTGTCGATCGATATTTGCAGATAATCGAGACCGGCCTCGTTGAGACGTTTGACCTTTTCGGGCTGAAAATAATAACCATTCGAGATCAGGCCGGCGATCATTCCGTGATGGCGAATGCGTTCGATTATCTCATAGATCTCAGGGTGCATCATCGGTTCGCCGCCGGAGATCGTGATGACGGACGAGCCAAATTCTGCAAGTTTATCGATGCGTTCGAGCATTACGTCGATCGGCACCGGATCGCTCGTTTTGTCGTATTCGTTGCAGTATGTACACGCCAAATTACACCTCCGCATCGGCACAATATGCACCAAAACGGGATGTTTAGTCGATGCAAAAGCACGAACCGTGTGCCTCACACCGCGTGTGAATCTGCTAAAACTGCTTGCCTTTGGCATAAATAAAAACCGCAAACTCTTTCAAACACATAATTATAATTATTGCACCTAACCAATTCAAATCAACAAAAAAAACCTCGGCCGCATGATCTCGGCCAAGGCCTTTAGAGTACTAAACTACAGAGCACTACGCCTTGATGATTTTTACCTTTTTCTTGTCGTAGCTAAGACTAAAAATCTCATTTCTTAGAGTTATGTTCTTCTGAATGTTCGAGAGCAACACGCTCGTAGTGTCGTTATTTTGTTCGGTGATCTTCGCCTGACGCGGCATTCCGTCAGCATCGACCCAAAGCTCTGCCAGCTTGTAACTGGTAAGCGTGTTCGGTGTTAGCTGAATATGCCAGGTT
>JANMDA010000093.1:0-4323 GCA_031376085.1 Chloracidobacterium sp. | reverse complement strand
GCAAAACCGTTTAAGATGAGCCAGCCGGCGATCTCAAAGCATCTCAAAGTCCTCGAACGCGCTGGCCTTATATCACGCGGGCTTGATGCCCAGCGTCGTCCGCGAAAGCTGGAGGCGGCTCCATTAAAAGAAGCGACTGATTGGCTCGAAAAATATCGTCAGTATTGGGAAGATGCCCATATTCGCCTCGATGCCCTGCTGGAAGACATGAAGGCAAAAGAAACAAACAAAAAAAGGAGAAAATAAAATGTCAAACAAAACAGTTATCACAGCCGAACCCGGCAAACAGGAACTTTATATCATCCGCGAATTCGAGGCTCCGCGCGAGCTTGTTTTCAGGGCGTATACCGAGGCCGACCTTTACGAAAAATGGGTCGGGCCTGACGACCTGACTATGACCGTCGAAAAAATGGATGCGTTCGACGGCGGCTCATACCGCTTTCTGCACGAACGCGACAATCACGTCTACGCCTTTCACGGCGTCTATCACGAAGTGCTCACTCCCGAACGCATCATTGGAACTTTCGAGTTCGACGGGCTTCCGGAAAAAGGCCATGTCATAATGGGAACTACAAAATTTGAAGATCTCGGCGGAGGCCGCAGCCGGATTGTACATCAATCGGTGTTTCAGTCCGTAGGAGATCGCGATGGAATGATCGCATCGGGCATGGAACGCGGCGTCACACAGGGCTATGACAAACTCGATATAATTTTAAAGAATTTACAGGAGCCAAATTCGGCGGCGGCGTAAAATGATTCAAATCATAAGAACCGATTCTGAAAACGAAGACTTCATCGAGCTCGTGCGTCACCTCGACGCCGAGCTGGCGATACGCGACGGCGATGAACATGCTTTTTATGCGCAGTTCAATAAGATCGCGAAGCTCAAACATGTCGTCGTCGCCTATGAAGATGGCAAAGCTCTTGGATGCGGCGCGATTAGGGCGCTCGAGTCCGGTGACATGGAAGTAAAGCGAATGTATGTGCCGCCGGAAAGCAGAGGGAAAGGTATTGCGACAAAAGTGTTGTTCGAACTTGAAGACTGGGCACGAGAGATGTCATTCACAAGATGCGTTCTCGAAACCGGCCTGAAGCAGCCTGAGGCAATCCGACTTTACGAAAAAAACGGCTACGAATGCATTCCGAATTACGGCCAGTATATAGATGTAGGAAACAGCGTTTGTTTTGGAAAAGATATACCAAACAAGTAGTAATATTATGCAAAAAATAACACCATTTCTGATGTTCAACGATCAGGCGGAAGAGGCGATGAACTTCTACGTCTCGATATTCAAAGACGCAAAGATCGTCAGCACGATGCCCGCCCCTGATGGTAAGGTCATGGGCGGTTCGTTTGAATTGGACGGCCAGGAGTTCAATTGCTACAACGCGGGCCCACATCCGAACTTCGTTTTTTCGCAGGGAATTTCGTTTATGATCTACGCCGAGACACAGGGCGACATCGATTACTATTACGAGAAACTAAGCGAAGGCGGCATGCAGCAGCCGTGTGGGTGGGTGGCCGATAAGTTCGGTGTCTCGTGGCAGGTGACACCTCCAAGGCTAATGCAACTGCTGAGCGACCCAGACCGTGAGAAAGCAGACCGCGTTATGCAGTCCATGCTAAAAATGGAAAAGATAATAATCGCGGACATTGAGGCTGCCGCCGCCGGATAAGAGTTTTTGGCCACGAACAGACACGAAAAAACACAAACAAAAGACTAACTAATATTCGTCTTCCTTCGTGTCTGTTCGTGGCTAACTTTCTTTTTTAATCGCAATGCCAAACCTCACCGCCAAAGAATTTACCGCCCGATTGATGGCCCTTCAGTCCGACGAAGAGCTGCGCAAACATCAGCGCTATTTCAAATTCGATCCCGAAAATCAGCCAAAAGAAAACCATCTCATCGGCGTGCGAATGGGCGAGATTTTTAACCTCGGCAAAGAGTTTAGCCAAATGAGTGTCGCGGAGATTGAAAAATTGATGGAAAGTCCGATCCACGAAATACGTGTCGGTGCGATGAGCATTATGGGCCAGTGTGCAAAGGGTAAAAACTGCGATGCCGACCGGCTAAAAGACCTTTACGAACTCTATATCCGACGCCACGACCGCATCAATGATTGGGGGCTTGTCGATCTTGCGGCGTATTACGTCGTCGGACGTTATCTGGCCGATAAACCGCGTGACATTCTTTACAAACTCGCCCGCTCAAAAAACAAGTGGGAACGCCGCACCGCGATCGTTGCAACGGCTCATTTCATTCTGAAACTCAAACAGGTAGATGACACATTCAAGATCGCTGAAATACTCGACAACGACCCGGAAGACACAGTCAACAAAGGCACCGGCTGGATGGTGCGCGCGGCTGGCGACGTCGATCGTCCGGCGTTGCTCGCGTTTTTAGATAAACACGCAGCAACCATGCCGCGTGTTTTGCTTCGCTATTCTATCGAGAAACTTGATAAAGCCCGGCGCGATCACTATCTGGGTATGAAGAAAAAGAAAATAAATGCTGTGTAAGCCATGATGAAAGATATTCAGAGCAAGATTTTTTGCCACGAATTACACGAATCGCACGGATAAGGAAATTGAATTCTTATTTGTGTTATTCGTGTAAGTAGTGGCTAATTTCTTTTTACTGCCGCACTTTAGAAGCAGTATTTGTCCAGTTTCCGGAGACTTCCCCCATCAGTAACGCCGTGAAATCTTCGCTGGTCAGGTTACCGGTGACAGATGCATAGCTACGATTTACAGGGATAAACTTCCAGGTTCCCGTTATTCCAAAAGGCGGTGTCCCAATCACATACCGGGCGAGCAACGCCGCATCGAATGATGAGACAACGCCATTATCGCTCGTATCGGCCACGATCAACTGAGTGGCATTTAAAATGACGGCTCCCGCGACGTGTTGTGCTATCTTTCCGGCATCGAAAGATGTGATGCTGTTTTGCCCGTCCGTCTTTGTCGGCGTGACTGTGTAGGAACCGGCTCCAAATCCCGTAAGCGTATAATTACCGCCCGGAAAATCGGTCAGTGCCAAGACATTAGGCGATCCGGAGCCGGTCAGCAAAACGTTTGTAACAAAACGAGGTTTCGGCGCTCCGATAGCGTTGCCGTATGTAACCACTCCACTGATAGATGGACTTGGTGCTCCGGTTGGCGTGTTAGTTGCGGTGGCAGTTGCTGTCGCCGTGTTAGTTGCCGTTGCCGTCGAACCTGGTGACTGCAATTCGACAGATCCTCTATCGCATCCCGAAACTGCCGGACGAAGAAATCCGCGTTGATCATTATTGATCGCAAGTCCGCAGCCGTTTGTGCCGTTTGGGATCGTATTCAAAACGACGCTTCCCAGTCCGGGCAGATGAGTTTGCGTCGGTCCGCCGTTATTTGCCAACGCTCCCAGAGCTGGATCGCTTCCGGTAACGTCATGAGCCGCCAGAATAAAGCCAGCAGGTGCATTCTCAATATGGTTGTAGTCCGATGACAAAACGAGATCGCTGACATCGACGCCTTGCGCCGCCGAATTATCCGCAAATATTGAATTTTTCACCGTTGTCGAGCCGCCTGCCGTGACGTCCTGATATATGCCGCCGCCTTCGCCGACAGCAATGTTTCTGGCAACTGTCGAAAAATCAACGATACAGGACGCTGTCGAACCATCAGAATAAATTCCTGCGGCATCATGCGCACTATTTCCGGTAACGGTCGAATTCGTAACCGTCATCGCTGCTGCTCCGCTTGAACTGCCGGAATTATAAAGTCCGCCGCCGCCGCTCGCGGCGCCGGTCAAATTGTTGCCGTTGATCGTCGAGTGATCGATATTCGCTGTCGCGTTGAACGTCGAGCCGCTGATATTCGAGATGCCGCCGCCAAGCGAATCCGCAGCACTGGAAGTATTATTGCTGATCGTGCTGTTAGTAATATTAATAGTCGAGAACGTCGTTGTAGATGCCAGATTTCGAATGCCCGCCTGAAAACGGCTGGATGTATTAAAACTGATATTGCTGTTACTGATCGTCATCGTGGCCTGCTGATTGGAAATGCCACCTGCAAATCCGCTGAAACCGGCAAGCCCGTTTGAGTTGTTGGTAGTAACGGTGCAGCCTGTCATAGTGACAATGGCACCCAAGGCCCGGACGGCCACGCCGGCGCCAAAGGTGTTGCTGACGGAAGACTCAGCCCTGTTGCTGTTTATTATAGTGTTGGTAATGTCCGCAGATTGTCCGGCAACCGCAGAGTTGTCCTCTGAATCGATCGACACAGCTCCGCCTGCACCTCCGCTTCCCGCAACAGAACTGCCCGCCTGATTGTTATTAAAAAGG
>JANMDA010000037.1:0-2024 GCA_031376085.1 Chloracidobacterium sp. | reverse complement strand
CGAATTTGTGCTCTAACGTATGGATATCGGCTTTTTGAAAAACAATAAAACGACCGATCTTTCAAAATGAATGCAGCAAAAAGTGCAGTTCATTTCGACCGTCCTGCACGATCCCGACCTGCTGATCCTCGACGAGCCTTTTTCCGGCCTTGACCCGATAAATGTAGAGTTTTTGATCGATGTGATGGCGGAATTCAAGACGCAGGACAAGACGATCATCTTCTCAACGCATCTGATGGAAACTGCCGAACGTCTCTGCAACGATATTCTGCTGATAAACAAATCGCGAAAGGTCATTTCGGGAAGTTTACGCGAGGTAAAGGCAAGCTACAGCAAGAATCTCATTGCCCTTCGAGTAATAGGCGGCGAAGCGGTTCTGGCAGATAAGACGCTGGTGAAGAAAGTTACCGAACACGCCGATGAGATCGAAATTGAGCTTATAGAAAATGCCGACCCGCAGGTTTTATTAAAGCGACTCATCGACGGTGGCGCGAACATTGCAAAATTTGAAAAGATCGAACCTAGTCTCAACGACATTTTCATCGATCAGATCGGAGGTGCCAGATGAGAAAATTTCTCGCCGTTGTAAAACACGAATACAAGAAAATCGTCGTAAAGTGGACGTTTCTACTCGGAACGATAATGTTTCCGATCCTGATGGCGTGCTTTGCGTTGATCCCGGCTTTGATCTTCTCGATAAAAGGCGAGCCGACGCGTATCGTCATCGTCGATTCGTCAAACAAGATCGTCACACGGCTTAAGGCTAATCTTTCTAAGGAAAAGATCGCCGAAAAAAACGAGCAAGCGGCGAAAGATGCCGACTTTGACATAACAGCCTCGCAAAACGAACGTATGAGGCAGTCGGCCAAAAAGGCAGCCGAGGGTTTTGTCTTTATCGATTACGATGCAGTCGGTAAGAGCTCTGAACAAATTCGCTCCGAACTAAATACAAAGGCCGTTGCCGATGAGATCGATGCTTACCTTTTAATCCCGGAAAAATATAGTGATGGCGATGTAAAATATGATTTCCTCTCACGAAAGGCAGGCGATTTCGTCTCCGGTGACATTTTACAAGACGCACTGAGCGAGGCTGTGCATTCGCAGCGTCTGGCCGACTCTAATATTGATGAAGCAACATTAAAAAAAGTAAATACGCCAATAAAGATCGATGCGAAATCCATCGATGAAAGCGGCCGCGAAAAGGACAGCGAATTGCTTTGGGTTGCCTCCTTCGTGATTGGTCTCATGATATATATTACTTTGACGATCTACGGGCAGGTAATAATGGGAGCCGTCGTCGAGGAAAAGGAAACAAGGATCGCAGAGATATTATTTTCGTCGGCGAGGCCGTTTGAACTGATGCTGGGGAAACTTGTTGGCGTCGGGTTGGCCGGCCTGACGCAAATGGGAATTTGGCTGTTGTCTATCCTGGTTATTCTCGGTTTTGTGGCTGTTCAGGCCGATCTATCACAGGTCGCTAAAGGGCTGCCGCACATTACGCCGCTGATGATCGGATATTTTCTCATCTATTTTTTGCTCGGATATTTTCTCTATGCTTCTTTTTTTGCACTGATAGCCTCGATGGTCACGACCGTGCAGGAAGGCGGTCAGTTTTCACTGCCGATCACGATGACGATGCTCGCGAGTTTTTATTGCTCGTTTGCTGTGATTCGTGATCCTAATTCGGGCTTGTCATTTTGGGTTTCGATCATGCCGTTCTTTGCACCGATAACTATGCCGGTGAGAATACTGGCTGAAACGCCGCCGATCTGGCAGATAGGACTTTCGGTGCTGCTCAACCTGCTCGCAATCGCGGGAATGGTTTGGCTCGCTTCTCGCGTCTATCGTATCGGAATGCTGATGTACGGCAAACGCGCTACGATACCAGAGGTTTGGAAGTGGATCAGGCAGGCGTAGAATAAGACATAACCAAAATCTTGCGGTTTCCATATGGATTATAGTAAAACGAGTATTTAAGTGGTGAAAAATTGTTACTAAAAGGAGTGTCAAATGTTTGATTTAAT
>JANMDA010000028.1:0-4170 GCA_031376085.1 Chloracidobacterium sp. | reverse complement strand
ATGCGGCAGTAGAAAGTTGCGGGCGTAACCGGCTTTGACCTTTACGATATCGCCGCGTCCGCCGAGATTGTCGATCTCTTCGCGTAATAGAATAGTTGTGTTTGCCATGATAATTTCTCCCTAACCTTGTCCAACAAACTTAAGTTTGTTGGTTAAGAGTGTCGTCACGATGTCTGCATCGGAAGCGACAAAACTGAAGTTTGTCGTACTCTTAGTCCGCAACAAACGGCAGTATTGCCATTGAGCGTGCGCGCTTGATCGCTTTGGCGATGCGGCGCTGATCCTTTGCCGTGATACCAGAGATGCGACGCGGCATAATTTTGCCGCGCTCGGGCACAAACTGCCTCAGCAGATCGACATCCTTCCAGTCAACATAATCCGGCACCACGTTGCGCGACCGTCGTCGTTGATAACGCTTTGGACGGTCGCCGATAACGTCTTCGCCAACGCCAAAACCGCCTCTGTCATCCATCATTTCCAATTCATTTTCTGCCATAAACTTCTCCTTGTAAGAGTGGGGCTTTTACTCTTATGCCTCTGCCGTCGCCTCTGCCGTTTCTTCCGTCTGGCGGAATCGCGCGCGTTTTTCCGAGCGGGCCTCACGTTTTGAACGGATCTTGTCCGCCTTCTTCCGGTCCTCATCGACACGAACGGTGATATAACGCATTACCATGTCATTGACGCGCATGCGGCGTTCAAGCTCCGCTATTTCCTGGCCGGTGCCGTTGATCTCAAAAAGCACATAATGTCCTTCTTGCTTCTTTTGGATCGGATAAGCAAGGTTTTTCAAGCCAATATCGTCCATGCGAACGACCTCGCCGCCTTCCTTCTCGATCAATTTCCCGACTGCTTCGTTCAATTTCACGATCTTTTCGCCCTCCGTGTCCGGATTGACGATGTACATTACTTCATATGTTCTGTTTGCCATATTTCTCCTCACAATTCCGAGTTTTTGATTTCCAAGTTCAAGTGTAAAAAAACTTAGAAGTCGAAACTAATTAAACCTTGCCATTGCTGCATCCACGCCATCGGAAATAATGGCCCGCACAGCGTCGGCGGATCTATCCAATATTTTTTCAAGTGTTTCGGCATCGCCTTTAGCGAATTTCTCTAAAACAAACCTCGATGCATCAGTTATTTGATGCTCCGGCTGAATTCCGATTCTCAACCTGATAAAATCCTGCGTTTTCAAACAATCGATGATCGATCTGAGTCCGTTTTGCCCGCCATGGGTTCCTTTTGGGCGAATCCGAATATCGCCAAACGGCAGAGCCAGATCATCCGAAATAACGATCAGCCTCCCGATCGACCTGTCTTCCTTTGCGATCAGCCCAGTGACCGCTTCGCCGCTCAAATTCATATAGGTTTGCGGCTTGGCCAGTTCGATCACTTGATTGTCAATAATGCCTCGGCCTATCAGGGACCTGCATTCTTCGCGTTTGATCTGCGTCTGCATTTGCGATGCGAGCAGATCGACGAGCATGAACCCGAGATTGTGCCGCGTCTTCGCATATTCCGGGCCCGGATTGCCGAGCCCGACGATCAACCAGTTCTGAGTTCCAACTTCAGTTGGCATTTTTCAAAATGAGGCCAACAAAAGTTGGAACTCCAAAACTTATGACTTCTCTTCGCCGCCTTCTGGTGTTGCTTCAGGCGTTTCGCCGGCAACCTCAGGCTGAGCACCTTCCTCGATCTGCGGTTCGAGAACTACTTCCGAAACCGTGATGATCGAAGCGACAACCGTTTCCGGTGCAACGGCAATCTCGATTCCCTCACCGATCACGAGATCCGAAACGTGCAGTGCATGTCCCGCTTCGAGATTGGTAACATCAACGTCGATCGAATCCGGCGTATTGGCCGGTTCGCAAAGCACCTTGATCTCGCGCATTGCCTGCGTCAGTACTGCGCCGACTTCCTGAAGCCCGGCAGCGTGGCCGACAAGGCGGATCGGAACGGTCATTTCGATCTTCTCGCCCTTGGCAAACCTGCGGAGATCCGCATGGATCAGACGGCCTTTGACCGCGTCGATCTGACGATCTTGAAAGATAACGTCATGAACGCCTTCACCTGCAACATCAAGTGCAAACACCGTATTGACACCAGTCTCAGTACGAATGATCGCGGCGAGATCGCTCAATGATACAGTCGCAGCCATGCTTTCAGAGCCTCCGCCATAGACGATAACAGGTATCTTGCCGTCAACTCGCAGCCGACGGGCTTCATTTTTGCCACGCGTTTCACGCTTTTCAGCTTTTACAATAAATTTTTCTGCCATAATTTTTAACAGTTGTCGGCGGTCGGTGAACAATGGTTAGAAAAAAAACCTTGTCCAACGAATTACCGACTCTTATCCTCTATGTTCTGACTGACCACCGGCCACTGACCACTTCTTAAATAAATAATGAAGAGACACTCGTCTCATCGTGTATCGATTTGATCGCAGAAGCCAACAGCTTTGCGACGCTTAAAACTTCTATCTTGCCACCTTCGACAAGCGGCATTCCATTGTCGCGGATCGGTATCGTGTTTGTCACAATCACTTTTTTCAAATACGAACCGGTAATATTCTCAACCGCCTTCCCGGACAATACGCCGTGCGTAAAGCATGCGATAACTTCGTTAGCACCGGCTTTGTGCAGTGCCTCGGCAACTTTGCAGATTGTGCCGCCGGTGTCGCACATGTCGTCGATTATCAAACAATTCTTGCCGCGGACATCGCCGACGATATTCATAACGTCGGCCTCGTTTGCCCGCTCACGACGCTTGTCGCAAAGTGCCAGGCCTGCATTCAGCCGTTTTGCATAAGCACGGGCTCGCTCGGCACCGCCGGTGTCAGGAGCAACGACGATCAGATTCTCGATTGGATTCGTCTTAAAATACTCGACCACGATCGGCGCGGCATAGAGATGGTCAACCGGAATATCAAAAAAACCTTGTATCTGCGAAGCGTGCAGATCGATCGTCAGAACTCGCTCAGCACCTGCCGTTGTGATCAGATTCGCTACAAGCTTTGCCGTGATCGGGACTCGCGGGCGATCCTTTTTGTCAGCACGGGCATACCCAAAATATGGGATCACCGCCGTCACGCGTTCAGCTGACGCCCTGACAAACGTGTCGATCATTATCAACAGTTCCATCAAGTGCCGGTCTGTCGGCGGGCTCGTCGGCTGAACAATAAAAACATCATGGCCGCGAACATTCTCACCGATCTGAAAGTTGAACTCATCATCCGAAAACCGTTCGGTGCTGGCCTTTCCAAGTTCGCAATCCAGGTGACCGCATATCTCCTCGGCCAGCGCCGGATGAGCATTGCCCGAAAAGACCTTGATTTTGCCAGTGACGCTCATAAGAGTTCAACAAACTTTAGTTTGTTGTTAGCCAACGCGACAAACTAAAGTTTGTCGAACAAATAAAAAAACGGACAGTCCGCTGAGGCTGTCCGTTTTCGATTCATAATTGGCTGGGGCGGGAGGATTCGAACCTACGAATGCCGGATCCAAAGACCGGTGCCTTACCACTTGGCTACGCCCCACTGCGAATTAAAGAAACGACGCGGAAACAACCTAACACCGAAGTGCTTCACGATACTCGGATCGCGAGATGGTTGCTACGGCAAACTTTCGCCAGGTCGATTCATGATCGAGGGCTTTTAATGCTGTTTGCCGTGTCTCTTCTTTGTCAAATATTGCGAAGACGCTGGCTCCGCTGCCGCTCATCGCGGCATTTACTGCTCCGAGTTTCAGCAAAGTCTCTTTGACTCTACGAATCTCAGGAAAGGAGCTAAACACGCTCGCTTCAAAATCGTTTATCAATACCGAATGTCGCAAATCAAGCGAATCCGCTTCCAAACGGCAAACTCGAAGAATATGATTTGAAGCCTCTTTTGTCAAGGTCGCAGCATGCAATCTCTCGAAAGCATCCTTTGTAGAAACATGCACGTCCGGCGTGACAATGAGCATAAATTGCTCGCTCACGTCATTTATGTGCTCGATGATCTCTCCACGTCCGGTGCCTATCGCCGTCCCGCAGTGCAAAAAGAATGGAACATCGGAGCCAAGTTCGGACGCAATAATGTGCAGGTCATCATTCGTCGCATCGATCTCCCACAACCGCGTGAGGCCGATCAACGCAACCGCCGCATTCGACGATCCGCCGCCAAGTCCGCCGGGC
>JANMDA010000438.1:0-6277 GCA_031376085.1 Chloracidobacterium sp. | reverse complement strand
TTAGCTCAAGCAGCTCTCGCTGAATGAATTACTAAATTCGTTATTTAACTCTTAAGAAACGAAACTTTGCTGTAGCGTGGCATAAAAGAAATGATCAAATTCGCCGGCGGCCTGTGATGACCGCGTTTTACGCAACAATTCTTGTTTCAGATCTCAAATATCAGCCTCGCGACTCCTTGCAGAATTGCTCGGCAAAACAGACCGTAAAAGTCCGAAACTCCAAATAATATGAAATCCTTTAGCGGCTGTCAAGTCGTCAGGATGCGAGAGGGGTGGAGGCCAGTTGGGCGCTACTTTGTGGAAGATCTGAAAAGTAATACCGAAACCCCCACGATGATAATGATTAAGAGAATAGCTACAGCGTAGAGTTCAATCGTTGTTAGGTTCCGGAGGGAACCATCTCTCAATCGAATCGCAAAGCCCGAATGTCCACTAAGAGCGTCCGCGATTCCCAGCAATAGCAAGATAGTTCCACCTAAGGTCAGCCATGCAAGCGCTTTCGTAAATAAGCTCATTTATGAAAAAAACTCAATTCATACCCGGATGATCAGCACCCGGATGGCGCCAATTACAACCAAACTCTCAATTCCAACCGACATCGTAGCATATGCACGCTTGGACTCCTTTAACCACTCTTACTACTGCGGAACAACCAAACGGGCCAAACGGTATCTGCAATTGGATGCAGCCCACGGGCGGGCCCGGAGTATAATTTGTCTGTGGAGCTCCGCAATATACATTGCACGGCTGCACCTTTTCGTAGAAGTAACCAGTCGGATTAGGGGGTTGTCCCAAAACAAGCTGCATGCCGATAAAAGTTATGCCGAGTGGGAAAGAATCGTCCAATAAAATCGTGCCGCCGCCAGAACACTCAGGATGAATTTGCATTCTCGCTTGATACTGACCGACATCCGGCGAAACTGAACCAATCTCTAGAGGAATTGGAGCAATGGTAGTCAATGATGTTCCATTACAACCGTCAGAACAGGAAGCTGAAGCCGTAAACGTTCGGCTCTGCGGACTCTCAATAGTCATGGTGGCATCGTAAGAGTGGTAATAATCCGACATTATTTCAACGACACCGCCACCAACGACGTAATACTCTTGATTTTCAGGGTTCGAAGTGTACCCCGTTTCGTCGTCCAGCCACGTATCAGAATACACCACTAAATCTTGTGCCGTTACATGCTTTTCGAAGAAGAACATTGATAATGAAATCAGTCCAACATAAACAAACAATGAAAGAATATTTTTCTCAGGCATATATTTTCTCCGTTTTCCCGTCGCTTGAGTTAAAGTAAAGACCTTATGAACGTAAATAAGTTAAAACTTTCGAAATTTTATTTTCGCTTTCACATGCTCTTGGATTCTTTCGTTAAGTCGTGCTTGACCATCGGCACTCATTCGGATGGGAATCTCCGCAATTAGTCTCGCGACTACACTGGTTTTTGCTTCCTTGAGCGTAGCAAGTCGTTGAAGATCAAGTTGACTATATGGAGGGTGTCCGATGGCGTGGTAGCGCGTCTTGATCGACATAATTTCCTCATCGGGTTGGCGTATGCGGGTCTTGAACTCAGAAGCAAGACCA
This sequence comes from Chloracidobacterium sp., assembly GCA_031376085.1. Taxonomy (GTDB): domain Bacteria; phylum Acidobacteriota; class Blastocatellia; order Pyrinomonadales; family Pyrinomonadaceae; genus OLB17. The sequence continues at coordinate 4,689 of JANMDA010000438.1, read as the reverse complement.
AATACCGCCAAAATGTCGGTCTTTGAGGTAATCCGTAAGTTTTGTCTGACATAAGCCCGCAATTGTTTCAATTTTGCGGGATCATTTTTATGAGAACTTAAAAGCCGGAATACCATATCGTAAGCGATGCTATCGGATATCCTGCTCGAATCATTTCCGTTCTCCAATACGTTGGAGACGAAAATACTTGACAGATTCTCTCCAGTGGAAAATGAACGACGGATAGAAGCCGCTTGACATGCTGCAAGAGCCGGTTCCACATCTTTCATTGAAGGTCTGGGGCTGTAGTTTGTTTCGGGTATATTTCCGTTTTTAGTCAATCCAAAACCAGAAATAACTAACACCAACAGTGCTAACACTATTCGTCTACTCATTTTCTCCTCCTTTGTTTTATGAAAAGTTAATTGGTCGTGAACGCTGCCTTATGCAACTGCGGGTACTTTACCCCCCCCTAAAATTTGTCAAGCACTAAATTTCCATGAGCAACAGATTGGCTTTATATCCGAAATTTGTTAATGTTTGTTGCTTTGCTATTCCGTTTTTGACGGAGAGCTTGGATTTAGGTCAACCTTTTTTAAATCGATGATTAATCTAGCAACATACTTATCAAAATTCACCGAAGCCGACTGGTTAGCAGCCATCGACGAGCTACTCCCTAAAATTCACGAAGTCGACCGCGAGGCCGTGCAAATATGGTTCCGCTTTTACCCGCTTGACCTCGTTCGCTACATCGATACCGCCGAAGACCGCGACGCAATTCTCACCGGCCTTGCCTTCAAAGGCAGCATGGACCTAAAAGATCAGGTCGCCACTTCGCATCATTTTCTATACGGCCACAAATTCTGGCCGACCGTGAAACGTAAGATCGAAAAGATCGCAGCAGAGCCGCTCACGCCATCAAACGGCACTAACGGCCCTTCAAAAGCATCGAACGAAAAACCTGAATCTGCTGAAGAACCTCGACTCATCGACTTAATAAAAGATGTCGCGTGCCGCACAGCAAGCAAGCACAACATCGAACGAAACCTTGTCAACGCCATCGCCGCCGTCGGCCTCGCCACGTTGAATCAAGTCGGCCTCGAAGCCTTTAAAGCAGCGTCCGGCGAGATCGCCAAAACAAAAACGGCAAAATCGCCCGAAGCAGCCATCGAGGCGCGTCAAAAAGACGATTCGCAAGGCATGTTTGGATTTCTTAAGACCATTGACAAAAAATATTCAGTTAAATTCTCGGGCATAAATTCCGCCGGCAAATTCCCCGTCATCGCCGCCGAAGAGATCGCTTCCGCTTCGCAAAAAGACCGCACACAAGCCTGGCAGGAAAATGACCCACGCTGCTGGGAAGGCCCCGTGCCGATCGAATGCACGGCCGCTTCGTGCGGCACATGCTGGGTCGGCGTGATCGGCGGCCGCGAAAAACTTTCCGACGTCTCCCCACGCGAACGCCGCGCGATGAGTATCTTCGGCTACAACCAACCCGACGACGCAAAGCCGTTCCTCAGGCTCGCGTGCCAGTCCGAAGCCTCCGGCAACGTAACGATAGTCATCCCGCCATGGAACGCCGTCTTCGGCAAAAAAGTCCGAGGCAACGTCGAAGAACTAGAACTCGAACCGGCAACAACCTCAGCCAAAGCGCTCCGAGAAACCATTGCCTCCGCCGCTGGCGAATAGGAATTCATTCACCACAGAGGCACAGAGGACACGGAGAAATAATAAAATTGACTCTGTGTTCTCTGTGACTCTGTGGTGAAATATCTTTCGTGGATAACAAAAAAGCCAATTTCCCGCCGATAGCATTTGTCCTGATAGCGGTCTTAATGTGGAGCACCGGCGGGCTTTTTATTAAGCTCACTTCCCTCGACGCATTCGCCGTGAACTTTGGCCGCTCGCTCTTTGCGGCAATAACGGTTGCGATATTTACATACAAGAAAGGCCTGAAACTCGACAGGTTTACGATACTGACCTCGTTTCTCTACGCGGGTACACTGACGTGTTTCGTTTACGCCAACAAAAACACGACTGCCGCAAACGCCATCTTTCTTCAATACACGGCTCCGATCTACATCCTGATGCTCGCCCCCTTCGTGCTAAAGGAAAAATTCCGACTCAATGACCTGTTCACTGTCTTTTTCTGCCTCATCGGAATGAGCCTTTTCTTCGTCGGCCAATTCGACACCGAAGCACTCACAGGCAATCTCGCCGCGCTGCTCTCAGGTTTGTTCTTCGGCCTCTATTTCATTTTTCTCCGCCACCCGCGCTCGCTTGCCAACCGAAATCCCGCACTCTCGGTCTTCTACGGCAATGTGCTGATCGTTATACTAATGATCCCGCTCGTCGCGCCCAACTTACCAGCCCAGATCGGCTTGATCGGTTCAAAGGACATCCTAGCGATCCTCTTCCTCGGCGTCTTCCAGATCGGCATAGCATATCTCCTCTTCACCAAAGGCATCGCTTCCGGCGTCCGCTCCCTCGACGCCAGCATCATCGGCTTCATCGAACCGCTGCTCAATCCTGTCTGGGTATTCCTATTCGTAGGCGAACAACCATCCAATTGGGCACTCCTCGGCGGCACAATAATAATCACAACTGTCGCCGCACATACTTTCGCTCAATATCGCGTGTCAGTAGCCCGCACATAAGGATGGGCTTTATACCGCCTTTTAGCGGCACATAGCCACGTCGTTCACGGCGTGGTATTTGATGTCCAACTAACGACTCAGCCCGTTTCAACGGGCTTACTCGATGACGGCTTAAGCCAAAAGAAAAAGGACGTTAAAACGCCCTTCGAAATCTTTCTACAATCCTAACCACGCCCTAAAGGACGTGGCTATGTGCCTTCGGTTAAAATTCCAAAGCCTCGTCAAGCGTAACCCTCAAACTCTCGAGCAACTCGCTTCGCGTAGCTTCCTGACAATTCACGCCCGGGACTTCCTCGATCCAGCCGATCCACCAGTCGCCATCCTGCTTGACCACCGCCGTGTAATTGTTTTTCATTTCCTAATCATATATTAGCTCTCAATCACCTGTCTACCATATAATCGCACTCCCTCGACGCCAGCATCATCGGCTTCATCGAACCGCTGCTAAATCCTGTCTGGGTATTCCTATTCGTAGGCGAACAGCCCTCTAATTGGGCGCTCCTCGGCGGCGCAATAATAATCGCGACAGTAGCGATACATACGCTTGCCCAATACCGCAATACATTGGTTAGCTGACAAGAATTAATGGCATCGGTTATTATCAGCCTGGAGGATTTACAGATGAAAAGTTTAGTGATCGTCATTTCCCTGCTCTTAATTCCGATGGCTGCTGCGGCTCAGCATGATCATAGGATGACCGTGAAAACGTCCGATACGACGCTCGAAAAAGGCCTTGGCCGCGTCGATCATAAGGTGACGACGTTGATGCCCGAAGCGCAGAAATTCTTCAATCAGGGATTGTCATACATCTACGCCTTCAATCACGAGCAAGCTGTAAAAGCCTTCAAACGCGCCTCTGAGATCGACGCCAATTTGGCAATGGCGTATTGGGGACAAGCTCTCGCGCTCGGATCGAACTACAATCTCGAAGCCGATTCCGCCGCGCTAAAGGAAGCCTACGCGAACCTCCAAAAGGCGCTCGAACTCGCGCCAAAAGCCTCTCAAAAAGATCAGGACTACATTAACGCTCTCGCAAAACGATACGCCACCGATCCCGACAAAGTAGATCGCCAGCAACTCGCCCGCGATTACAAAACGGCGATGGGCGAGCTTTCAAAAAAATATCCTGACGATCTCGACGCCGCGACGCTCTATGCCGAAAGCATGATGAATCTGCGTCCGTGGCAGCTCTGGACTCGTGACGGAAAGCCGGCTGAGGATACGCTTGAGATCGTCGCGGTGCTGGAGAGCGTCCTCAAACGCAACCCAACCCATTCCGGCGCCAATCACTATTACATTCACGCCGTCGAAGCTTCGCCAAACCCCGAACGTGCCCTGCCAAGTGCAAAACGCCTCGGCCTCATCGCTCCGGGTGCCGGACATCTCGTCCACATGCCGTCACACATTTACATCCGAACCGGAGATTACGCCGCCGCCGCTAAGTCTAACGCAGACGCCGTCGTGGTCGATCGCCGCTACGTTGCCAAGAACGGCCCGCAAGGCGTCTATCCGATGATGTATTACAACCACAACATGCATTTTCTCGCGTCCGCAAATGCTATGAACGGCAACTATAAGCAGTCGATCAAATGGTCACGCGATCTCGAGAAAAATGTCATGCCCGCGCTCGACGAGATGCCGATGCTCGAAATGTTTTCGGTTTATCCGCTCGTCACAATGGTCAGGTTTGGCAAGTGGAACGACATCCTCGCCGAGCCGCAGCCGAAAACAGAGCACGTCATTACGACGGCAATATGGCATTTTGCTCGCGGCATGGCGTTTGGCGGCAAAGGCAAGGCAGACGACGCGGCAAAAGAACTCGCCGATCTTCAGGCTATCCAAAAAACCATTCCTGCCGACCGTCCGTTCGGCAACAACACAGCTGCAAGTGTCCTGAAGGTTGCCTCGTGGCTTCTTGACGCTGTGGTGTCGCGGGTTAGGGGCGATAACGATACTACGATGAGGTTTTGGCAGGCTGTCATATACGAAGATTTTTTGAATTACAACGAACCTCCCGATTGGGACCTGCCGACACGCGAATGGCTCGGCCAAC
>JANMDA010000429.1:0-2526 GCA_031376085.1 Chloracidobacterium sp. | reverse complement strand
TTCTATGGACGATAATTTTTAGAAAGCGGATACCGACAACCAGGAAACGTCCTCAGAGCCACGCAGACTAAATGACTGTTTCATCGTTGCGAATAAGTTAAGTGAGCCAAAGATGCTTTTCGACGCGTTTTGGCGTGAGGGCGAGTTGGCGCTGCTTTTTGGCGCGACGGGGACGGGCAAGAGCATCCTTGCTCTTCAGATAGCCGATGCCGCAGCCCGCGGCCGGTGTATCGAAGGATTTCGAATGGATGTGAAACGAGCGAAAGTTCTATATGTCGATCTGATATTTTCGCAGGTGCAGATCAACATGCGCTACATGCAGGGCCGAGCGGCGAAGCATCATGAATTTTCACAAAATCTATATCGTGACCGCCCGGATTCGACCGAAAAGCTTTGTGAATGGGTGCGCCAGCGCGTGCTCAAATACGGCTACAGGGTAGTGATAATCGACGACATAAACGCCGTCAGCCAAAGCTGCGACGGGACGCGGGAGACGCTGAAACTGATGCGCGATCTAAAGCGACTCAAGGACCAACTGAAAATATCGGTGCTTGTGCTGGCGGGTTCGCGCCAGCCGCCGCGCAGACAATTTGTCAGCGAAGCCGATCTTCAGCGTTCTCGAATCTTATGCGAAGTTGCAGACAGCACATTTGCGCTCGGGCGAAATCCGCAAAATCCGCAAGGGTTCTATTTGATACAAACGCGGTCACGCAGTGCTCCTATTGTGTGGAGGGCCGAGAACGCCCCGCTAATTTCGATTGAACGCTCAGAAGACGGATGCCTAAAACTGAAGTTCGACAAGAGATTTGTTCCCGAGGTTGACGAAAAGATGCGGCAGCTCATTTGCAATGTAAAATGGAGGCGTGACGCCGGTGCGAAATTTCGCGAGATCGCCGAAGAGCTCGACATTTCAGTCAGCAGAGCGTTTGAGCTTAACAAGAAGTGGAGACCCGAACTCGACCCTCCGAAATCAGAATTTCAGCCGGAACAACTCCCTGTGATAGAGACGCCGTCTGCAGCTGATGCCGAAAATGATGCCGATCTGCACGGTTACGAAGCGGAAGTCGGGCTCAATATCGACTTGTATGAAGATGTTGTGCCGGATGCCTTTGTTTCGCAAGCGTCACACTCTTGCCCGGAGCGTCCGGCTCTCTTAGGACATTTAAAACGCTCGTTCGACAAAAATGACCGCGAGATATTCGTCGAAAAAGAAGACGAAAACGGCAAGCCGCTCGTCTGGTATATGTATGACACAACCGGGCAATTAACCCGATATGAATTCAAAGGCGTCGGAGCAACCGGAAGGCATGTTGACGGGCCAATGTGTTTGTTTAATACTTCGTAAGGATTAGGATGATGCTAGTGCGGCGAATCCTCGACGGTGTCGTAAGATTAAGTACGCCAACAACGTTAGCAAACTAGTCGTCTGGGTCAGAGCCTCGCACATCGAGATCCCACCGAAAACGCCTAAAGCCGACGAAACTAGTCCCGGACCCTAAAACCTAGTAATAAACAATGGTTCGAAAGCGACGGATCACAGTTTCATATAAAGATTCATCATTTGTGTTAACCGTAGTTTCCACTCTTTCGATCCAGTTACCTTTTGAGTCAAATCTATAGTCGCTGTAGCGTCGAATGACCCTGTTTGTGGTGCCGCGATCACCCGGATATTCATCTGTGTATAGAAAGAGCTGTCCCTTTTCATCAAAATAGTTTCTATCAATTCGTCGGACAATGTCATTGAAGTAAGATTTTGTTTCAATGTTGTTTCCTCGCGAATCGTATTGATGGACAAAGCGCATTAGTAACGACCCGTTACTCATATATCGGATTTCCTCAGTGATACGTCCTTTGCCATCGTACTTATATTCAAATTTCACTGAAAATCTTGGGTCAGGTGGATTCTTGTTTAAATCTCCACGCCCAAACGCCGCCGCAACTGGTCCTTTATAAACGCCTGGAACGTCAAAACTTTCATACTTATAAGTCTTATATCCATCGATTAAAGAATAGTTCTCTTTGTCGCCGGCGCCCCAGTTGATATCGGTCGTTAGGGCTTGGTGGTTGTCGTATTGCCATTCCTGAACCTTTTCATTTTTCTTCTCAAGCGATCCTGCTTGGTTCGGTACGTTAAACTCTGCGTTTTCGACCACAGACTTAACTTTACCTCGCAAGCCAGCGAATTCGGCATCGGTCATTTTCTTTTGTGCAAAGCTGCTACCAAACAGAATCACAACTAGAAAGACTGGGAATATTAGCCTCATATTTTCTCCTTAGATGTAGGGGTATTGTCATCTAACATCATTCAATTACATTTACCCTATGGTTTTTAGAAGAGCAAATATCTCAAGCATTGCGAGAAATGCGAGGCCGGCGGCGAGTAGATCGGGAAAACCGCCCGCCATTTAAATTGGATATTTGAAAAGTTAGCTTTACCGGCAGCCGCAGAAATTATTGTGAGTTATCGGCTTCTTGGGTTTTTGGCGTTATTTTGTCGAGCAGCTCCTGGCGGTATCGTTCCATCGT
>JANMDA010000425.1:0-7479 GCA_031376085.1 Chloracidobacterium sp. | reverse complement strand
CAGTCTTTTAATTTTGCCGTCGGGCGTATAGGAAAATAAACTCGCATACGGCTGATAGACTCTAGTACCGTTCTGCTTACTTATAATTTTTGATAAGTCACCGTCTGACTCATATTCATTCTTTACAACTCGGCCACTCGGATATGTTTCCTGAATTTGGGCGCCTGAGAGGTTATACGAATATGTCATCGGAAATTGATCGGTGCCGTAGACAACGCCGTCGGTTATTTGCCTAGTCCGGGTTATGCGTCCGAAATTGTCAAATCTCATGTACTCAGTTTCGGAAACACCATTATCCACGCTTGTCAGCTTTCCTTTTGCCCAATTGGGCGTCTGTAGAGCGTCGAGGCCTTTGCCGTCGTAAAGGAAATTGACGGTCGGTGTGTCCAGGCTCCGGTCTGCGGGAGCAATCAGGGCGCACGTCGTCGCAGTCGTCGTTATGTTCGGTTTTGTGTAACAGCGTTTTGTAACGCGGTTTGCACGGTCGTATTCGTTGACAATATTGACGCCGTTGGCATCTGTAGCCCGGATAACATTCCCCAAAATGTCATACACAAATCCCGCCGTCCACTGGTTAGTGTCGTTGTAACTGTCGGCAAGATAGAGGCTCGTATTGATATCTTGCTCCGGCTGTTTGACGCGGATCAGTCGGCCCAGCGAGTCGTATTTGAAAAAGCGGTCCTGAACGCCCTGCGAAACTTTGACCATCTTGCCGTAAGCGTCGTAGGTGTAAAACGTCGGCTGGCTTGGCGTTTCAATATCACCAATATTTCCAAAGTCGTTCGATCCCGGAATTGGTTTTGGCTCATCTACGCGGACAAGTTGTCCAAGCGCATTTGTAATTGAGCGGCCCTTTCTCCCAGAAGCGTCGGTTGTTGTAACGAAAGTCCCAATAAAGTTCCCACTTCCATTGCTGACTGTCGAGATGCCGTAAGTGTTTGTTCCAAGAATGTTACCCGTCGGACTCGTAGGATCTTGATTTGCCGTAGGTTCGCGGGTTTGCTTGACGCGTCCTGCTGCGTCATATTCCGTGAGATTCCAGTAGACTGTGTCGCCCTGGCGATAGGGATTTGAAACCATCTGCACTCGCCCAAGCAGATCGTATTTTGTCTCGACAATGACATCGCCCTGCGAGTCCTTTGCTACCGTCTTTATCGTCCGCCCGAGACTGTCCAGGTAAGTTATCGCCTCGTCCCAATTGGTAGCGTCAAGCTGTTTGCGAACCTTTACCGTGCGGGCTACATCGTCGTAGGTTGACTCGGTTTTTGGCCCTGTCGCGTTGCCACCGATAACTACGGGATTAACCCTAGTCGGGCGCAGGAGTGCATCATTATATTCAGTCGTCGTTATCTGCCCAAAGTCGTCTTTAACACTCGTGGGCAAACCAGTGTTGAAGTCATAAAACATTTCAACTGTAGATGTCTGGTTGGTCCCTGTCGTATTGCTCGGATCAGGCGCTGGCGCAATAATCTTTGTCGGGTAGGCGCAGGCATAGCCAAGTGAATATTGGGTTTCAATAAATCGGTTACTATTTGCATTTTCATTTACTTCCCACGCTTTTCTCACATTGCCATACTGGTCATATTGCGTGTGTTTTTCAATCCATGTGTTGTTATTCTTATCCCAAACTTTCGTCGTCGTCGGATTTCCGCGTAATGCACGGGAATTCACCGGAATGGATGTATCGGTCAACGGATTTATCCAAGTAGGTTCAAAATCTCCTTCTACAAACACCGGGCTGTCAGCAACCAAAAAAGCCGGTTCATCATAAACGATCTGTGTTTTTGCGAGAGCATAGTTAATATCGTCGGCATGCGCCGGATCCATTACCGTCGTTTCAACAGGCATGCCTATGATGCCTCTCGCTTTATAGTCCGCATTATACAAATAATCGGTTTTTGTAACCGTTGCAAGATTGTCTTGAGAAAATAAGCCGGCAATCGTTGCAAGGGAACCCGTTTGAGCGGTTGCCAGTGAAATTGGAACATAGTGATAATTCTTTTGCTTTTTGACGTTCAACTTTGAAAAATAAGAGGGATCATTGCTTCCGTTGATGTCATATTCCGTTTCGCTCAACGTCGCAAGACAGGAATTAGGTTCACAAATTATAGAAATCTTACGAGTTACCCTAAGATCGCGGCGAGCTACATAGATAGGCGTGTGAGAAACGTCATCTGATTTGTATTCTGTCAAAACTCGCGAACGAAGGAAGTTATTTTCATCGTATGTTTGCTCATCGAATGGCATTCCGGCTATTGGGTCATTAAAGCCGAACCCAATAGGAGGTCTCGCGACATAAACATAGTTGATAGTTTTTGTTACCGGAGCGGCAAGATTATTCGCACGATACTGTGTGGTAGTTATCTTATTAAAATAAAGTGACGGGGGATCAGCAACAACATAAGTCCACGTCTGGACAGGTATTGTTCCCCCAGATTCGTAAATCCTGCGCTCTCTCACACCTCGGTTAGTTTGGGAATGGGCCCCGGTGCTAAAACCATCGTTCTCAGGAACTACATCATAAATAAAAGTTTCATATGAACCTGTCGGATAGGTTATTTTTGAAATCTCGCCATATCGATTATATTTAAATTCGTATTTTTGGCCGTTTGGCAGCGTAAGTTTGGACAATACCACGGGGTTAAATCGCGCAGGAACAGCGATATTCGTACCATTCTGAGTAACAATGGAAAATTCATTGCATGGTCTGATTCCTTGATCCCCATATGGAAAAAGAACTTGATTACCGAGAGGGTCGTATAAATTTCCTCTGCACGCATATGGGGCACTATAATAAAGCTTGTTGTTTAATTGATCTTCTAGATTATCCAGTGCACCTCCGGTCGTCCCATCGACTCCGACGCAATCAGGGTTAGGGTTGATTTCACATCCACGGGGCTTTAGATTTTGCCATGTAAGCTGGTACTGCTTCGCTGTTTCGGCTATTCCGGGCAGATTGGCTGTCTGCGTTCCGGGCAATTGCATTTGAGTAAACCAGTTATGAGGGAGAGGGGCGATGATCTGGCGCCCCAGCGTGTCATTCCAAATCTGTTCAAGGTCAGAATCCCCCACAATCTGTTGCTCGTGAAAGTTCATCCGGTTCCCATTGACGTCGGTAAATGAATTTGCATAAAGACCGTCATCACTCTGTGCCTCGTTGGGAAATTCGTATCGGCTGCCGTTCGCCAGACGCAGAATGTAGACATCTTCATCATGGAAAAGAGTCATGCCAGATCCGTCGACCGCTAGAAATTGGCCCGTAAGATTGGGCACACATCCGTTTTCAAATATGTTGCAAAATACCTTTTCTTCGGATTGCCGAAACTCGTGCGTCGTTCCGTCAGGCATTATCACTCGCAGTCGTTTTATATAGTAGACATTATGAGAGTTTATTCCTTGCTGAGGTGGTTCTGGAACACCTTCATTAAATGTAATATATCCTATGCAATCCTCTTCAGGGGCAGGTTCGCCATCAACCCTAACAGAAGTGCATTCACGATGAAAATCAAATGGAAATGGTGGCATTCCAGCAATCGCTCCAATAAAGGCTTCACTAAAGTCAGTGCCGCTTATTGATGAGCCATATGGTTTTCCTTTTTCGTTATAAATTTCGTAATCCTCATCGATCCGAGGTGGCAACAGACTACTCGTCCATCCCGCAGCAGAGCGATCGGCATAGATAGGATAAACATCGGTTATAAAAAGACTGTTAGCAAACCATGTTGTCACATCTTTTAACCGCCAAACTTTTGAAGAATATCGAAAATCGACTGAAAGACTATTACCAGCCCGACCGGGATAAGAAATCAGCGGCAAATTCATCTCGAGCGCCAGCGTCGAGGGATTAACCCTTGCAAGGCTTCGGAGGTTTTTGTCTGACGTATTTTCAGTCTCTTGCTTCTTTGGTGAAACATAACCCGAATCTGGTTCCTGGGCAGTTAACATCACTGTCAATGACAACAGTATCACCGCAACACTAAATAGCAATTTCGTTGATTTTATAAATTGCCTGTTTTCTACACAACATCCTTTTTTATTCACTTTACGTTTCATAACGGTCCTCATTTTCGATAAAAATCTTTCTAAAATTCAGTTCAACGATTTTGCTACCTTCGGTAATACGCCGGGACAGGTATGTCTCCCGGCCGGCCGAACATTTCGGTTCTGGTCGATTGGTCGCGGCTTTGTCGTATGTACCAAAAGGCTGTGGTTGTTCCTGCGACTGGGTGCCAGACCGCTATGTCCACTTTGCCGTCGTCGTCGTAGTCGTTGGGAATCGGGGTGTCGCCGGGCGAGCCGAATTGGACCGCAATGGTTTCCCCGATGGAACTTTGCTTTATGAGCCAGGTTGCGGTGCTGTTGCGGAACACTGCGGGATCATCCTTACCGTCACCGTCGTAATCGGCACAAACGGGCGTGTCTCCAGAAGCTCCCAGCGGGATAATTTTTTCCTCACCGTCCGCGCTATCCTTCGACACAAATAAATGATCCGAATTCCGCCAATATCCAGTGTCGGCCTTTTCGTCGCCGTCAAAATCGCAAGGCAACGGCTTGTCACTAGTAACACCGGTAAAGATCGTTTCGGTGTTGATATTTGTACTACTTTCGTTGACTTTCCAATCCTGGTTAGACGGTGTCCAAAGAACAACGTCCGTCTTGCCGTCGCCATCATGATCCGCTGCGACGGGCACATCGCCCGAATTTCCAAGTTGAACCGAATAGCTGTCGCTTTCAGATGACCGGATAATATATGTGCGGCCTTCTGATGGCCGAAAAACCGCAAAGTCCGTTTTGCCATCGCCATCGAAATCACCCTGAACCGGGACATCTCCGCTTTGACCCAATATCGCTGAGGGTGTCGGTTCTGTAGAATCACCGTCGAAGATGATCCACGCTCCTGTTGATGGACGCCAAACTGCAAGGTCCATACCCGCCGTCGCATTTGCATTTGCATCCGCAACTGCGAGAAGCCGCGAACCGGCGTAGATATACTCTTTGCTCAATTGCGGCGTCGGTGTTGGAGATGGAAAGGCGAACGGATTCCATGCGGCGGTAGCATTTTTAGGAAGGTCGCTGCCGAACCAGCCGGTCCTTTTTCCGGTTAGTGCGTCCGTGTGCGGCAGCCAGCCTTTTTTGGCGAATACGCCGACGCCGAGCAACAGAATAAATACGAATACTGCGGCTTTGGCCCAATGTTTTTTGACGTGGCTGCTGAATCCCTTTTGTTCAGGTTCAGTCAAAAGGCTGTCGATAGCCGACAGCTTTAGGGCTTCCTTCTGTTTCTTTTTATAACTGGTTTTATTGGTATTTTTCGTGTACATACGCGTCTCCGTTTCGTGTGATGAAACGGGACTTGTATCACGATGTAGTGGCTGGGAAGTGCCGTAGGGAAATTTTCTCTGTTACTGCTTATCGTGAGAGAATTTCGATTCGCTCAGTTCGAAGCCGCTTTACTGCAAATCATCGAGACATTCGTCCCATTCCGATCAGCTGTTCGCTCTCTCAAACCCTGCTTGTAAATTGACAAAAATTTTATACACCCATACGAATATAAAGTCAAGCTATTAAGCGAATGCAGAATTTTTTAACTAGAGGCAAACTAAATTACAATCGCATTCTCTACTGCACATTCTTGTCGTATATATCGTGCAGCACTTCGGAGATGGATTTGCGGTCGGGCTGGGGTGAATTATTCTTTTTGCCGGTCTGGACAACGGAGCTGGCGAATCGCAGCGGCTGCTGGTTGGGAACATCGCCGTTCTCAGGATAAACAGGAGCACCTGTATCTTCCGCTTCGCGATAGCTTGCCATATCGACAACCGATTCGAGTTTTTGTTCGCTTGGGTGAAGCTGCGGCGTAGCGTTCGCCAGTTGTGAACGGCTGTATTCCAATAACTCTTTTCCCTTATTTTTTCGGGTTCGTTCCAGTGAACGCACTGCGGCTGAGGTCAGCGGAGCTTCGGCGGGAGCACGCTCTATCTTTCTCAGCATTTGAACGTAATCACGCAGTTCTTTGGTCGGAAAGACGATCGCAGATTCGAGCTTTGAATTTTCTTCCACGACGTGTGAAAGGTGTTTGACTGCAAAACTATGATCATCCAGCTTTTGATAAAGCGCACCGAGAGCAAAATGAACAAGCGGCGGTGCGGCTCTCATCAAACGCAGGATATGCTCACCGCGTTGGATCGTTTCTTGTATCTCGAACCCGTACCAACGACGGTCGTCCGCTCGAAGTATTTCATTCGCCGAAAGATAAAATTCGAAAATGCGCCGTGTCTCATGTCGTCCCTCGACGGAAAAAATCTTCCAGATAAAAAAAGACAGAATGCCGACAAAAAACAAAAGGAAGATGGGAAAACCCGCCGCAAACAGCATAAGAGTGATCACGCCAAAGACAAGCGCATACTGGCCCTTTTCCCTCAGAGCTGCCGGAAGTTTTTTTTCTATTGCGGTTTCCTTCACAAGTACTTTCTGGTGCGGGATTCAAATTTATGTTTTTGTCGACTTAGACTTCGATTTGGGCGGCTCATTTTGTGCATGATGCGTGGCTTTTTTAAATTCGGTCTCGACCTTTTTACTGAATTCGGTGATAACGTCGCCCAATCGATCAACCGCTTTCATCGATTCGTTGAGGCCGTAATTAAATGTTTCCTGCAGCGTAACGGCCTCCATCTTTAGCAGTGTTTTGATCTTTTCTTCAAGAGACAGTTCTTTGAACTCATCTTGAAATTTGTTCTTTTTTGGAACTTCTTTTTTTGGTGTTTCTTGTTTCTTTTCTGTCATGACGGCTATTTCTCCGATCTTTTATTATTTTCGCCTCGCGGGCTGACCTTCGATTAGTTCTACGCCCGTTTTCAGCTAAATGTTCCGCCTCGTCACCAGTTGGATCATCAATGCATCGCCGTCCGAACCTTTACCCGAGGCTGTGCTCCGGGCGGTGCGGTCGTATGCAGGTCGCCCTCAGCATGCTGACATTCGGCACAAAGTCCCCAAAGCCTGAGGCTGTGATGTGTCGGCTTAAATCCAAAGTTGTCTGCCATCTGGTCCTGGAGCGATTCGATATCGGGCGAAAAAAACTCGATGACCTTGCCGCATTCCGTACAGATCATGTGATCGTGATGCTCGTGATTATAGTGATGTTCATAATATGTTTTGTTGTCGCCGAAACGCACTTCGCGGGCGAGTCCCGCATCGGTCAAAAGTTTGAGCGTTCGGTAAACCGTTGTATGTCCAACCGTCGGATCATGCTTTGTGACCAGCCGGTAAAGGTCCTCGCTTGTAAGGTGATCTTCTGTGCTGAGGAAAGTTTCGAGAATCAGGTCACGCTGCGTAGTCTTACGCAAACCCTGACCCTGAATATGCTCAAGAAAGATCTGTTTTTCGACTACAAAACGCTCTTTTTTCTTCGTCATTTCTGTCTTTTCTGCTCAATTCGATACTACCATTTCAACTTCGTTTTCGCTATCGAAACTTTTGTCC
>JANMDA010000355.1:0-2962 GCA_031376085.1 Chloracidobacterium sp. | reverse complement strand
CGAATTTAGTTTCGTCCGAACAATCGACGCGGAGTTCGGGCGTTGAAAATGTCTTTGGGAGATCGGCGAGTAATGCGGACAGTGGTTTGTCTGTTTTTGAAAGAATCTCCAGCACGCGGGCACCGGCGTATGTAGCGTCATCAAAACCGTAAAATCGGTCGGCAAAAAACATATGGCCGCTCATTTCACCGGCGAGTGCCGCTCCGGTTTCTTTCATTTTTGCTTTGATTAGGGAATGGCCCGCCTTCCACATCAGCGGCTTGCCGCCGTGCATTTCTATATCGTCAAAGAGTGTTTGTGAGCATTTGACCTCAGCGATGATCGTCGAGCCGGGTGTCTTTGCTAGAATGTCACGCGAAAACAAAACCATCAGTTCGTCGCCCCAGATGATACGGCCGGTTTCATCAACAACGCCAACTCGGTCGCCATCGCCGTCAAAAGCGATGCCGAGATCTGCGCGCGTTTCACGCACCGCTGCGATCATATCCTGCAAATTCTCGGTAACTGTCGGGTCTGGATGATGATTTGGAAAGGTCGAGTCCGGTTCTGTAAAAAGCTCGGTCATCTCGATGCCGAGTTCACGGTAAACCGGAACGGCAGTGACGCCTCCCATGCCGTTTCCGGCATCGATGACTACCATTATCTTTCGTTTTCCCAGATCGGTACGCGACACAATGTCGCGGCGATACTCATCCAGAACCTCAATACTTCCGACCGTGCCGGAACCGCTTCCAAAATCGCCTGAAATCGCGATCGCTTTTATCTCCTGAATCTGCGAGCCAAATAGTGTGTCCTTGCCAAGGCAGATCTTGAATCCATTATGATCGGGCGGATTGTGCGAGCCGGTGATCATCACACCGCCGTCAACGTCTTTTGTGAATACTGTGTGATATAAAACTGGCGTCGGCACCATCCCAATCAGCACAACATCGCAGCCTGTTTCATTGAGGCCGTTTGTCAGCAATTCGCAAAATCGCGGACTGCTCTCACGAGCGTCATATCCGATCGCGATACGCTTAGCACCGTTTTGATGAAAGAATGTGCCGATTGCCAGTCCAAGCGTCGCGACCGTTTCATCGGTCAATTGTTCGCCGACAATGCCGCGAATGTCGTATTCCCTGAAAATGTTCGGATTCATAATTTCGTGAAAATGATTGTCACATAATACAACATGTCTATAAAAACCTTTACACTTTTGCTGGCTTTTCGTTTATACTCATTTCACCAAATTCACTAAAAGGAGATTCTTATTGTGTTCGCAAATGTCCGGCTTCGCGTTTCACGTTTCATAACCTTAGGTATTGGGTTATTGGCTCTTTTCTGCACTGCGCCTTTGGCCAAAGCTGCTGTCGGCATCAATTCCGCAGACGTTTTCTGCGGCACACCGCCGCCGACATTTCGCTTTGAGCCGGTTGTGCTGCCGCCGCACTCAACACCAATGACGGTTAACGTCAGCATAGCTGGTTTTGCATTCGATCCACCGGACTTGTCGATCAACGTCGGTGATACGGTAATGTGGACGAATAGTGACGGCGCCTTTCATACGACAGCCAGCGATACAGGCATCTGGAGCTCAGGTGGGCTGTCTAATGGCCAAACCTTCAGCTTTACCTTCACGAGTGTCGGAACGTTTCCTTATCACTGCGGCTTTCATCCCTCGATGATGGCAAGCATTACAGTATTGGCCGCACCTTCACCGACGCCGACGCCTGCTATAAGTGGAACTGTTACTTATGGCAACGCTGTTTCAGGCCCGCCGCCGCCGCGTTTTGTCTCAAATGTGCTGTTAAGCGGCGTTGGTTCGCCTAACACTTCGACAACTACGAGTTTTCCAAGCGGATCATACACGCTGACTGGCTTTGGTGCGACTTCTTACACAGTCACGCCGACGAAGACCGATGGCGTAAACGGAATATCCTCGTTCGACGCGGGAAGGATCGCCCAACATGTTGCTGGAATCACCACCTTAACTGGTAATCAGCTCATTGCGGCAGACACCAGTGGAAACGGAATGGTCTCATCATTCGACGCAGGACAGATAGCCCGCTATGTTGCTGCAATCTCAGGCTCGGGATCGACGGGAACATGGAAATTTATCCCCATAAGCCGCAATTATGCATCGGTCTCTTCGAATGTTGCCGGAGAGGATTTTGTAGCCATCCTCATGGGCGAAGTTTCCGGCAACTGGGCTAACACTGCTCCAGGTCAATAAATGGCATAACCCCCTTGAACACAATAGTTTGAATGTCCAATGACCCATCAAATCCAAGACCAAAAACTTGGCTCTCAGACGTTCAAAAATTGCCCGTTTACCGCCGATTTGCTATTTTAGAGGATTGCGTAACAATTCGGAGTTTGTAAATAGACGAGTAATCTAATGACAATGGCAACAAAAAAGAACGGCAAGGCAGCTGCCGCCGAAAAGTATCATGGCCTCGACGCCGAAACCATGGTCGGCCTCTATCGCACGATGTATATGTCGCGGCGGGTCGATGACAAAGAGATCCAGCTCAAGGGCCAGAATAAGATATTTTTCCAGATCTCAGGTGCCGGGCACGAAGCGGTTTTGGCCGCAGCGGCTCTGTCGATGAAGTCCGGTTACGATTGGTTCTTCCCTTATTATCGCGATCGTGCGTTGATGCTCGGTTTGGGCATGACCGCGCAGGAAATGCTGTGGTCGGCAGTCGGTGCAGAGGTCGATCCGAATTCCCATGGACGTCAGATGCCGTCGCACTGGGGGAGCGTCAAGCTTAATGTGCCCTCTCAATCTTCGTGTACCGGTTCGCAGGCATTGCTCGCGGTGGGTGCGGCCGAGGCTTCGTATCGGGCTTCTCTGGTTGAGGAACTCCAGGAAAAGATCACCGGATTTAAGGGCGACGAAGTCGTGTACATGTCGGTGGGCGACGGCACGACGAGCGAGGGCGAATGGTGGGAAGCACTCAACACAGCCTGTAATCTAAAG
>JANMDA010000351.1:0-20134 GCA_031376085.1 Chloracidobacterium sp. | reverse complement strand
TGGTGCAGTGCTGGCGGAACGGAACTCTCTAGCTTGACGGCTGCATTTTGCGCAATGCTTAGAACGGGAGCGGGGGCAACGGCTGGCGAAAACTGTTGTACGCGACTTCAGTAAGTAAATATTTTCGCAAATCTGGTGAGTTTGAACTTGAAGTTCTGAAATTTATATTTGCCTCGCCAAAGTTTTGTGCAATAATGTCAGCACTGGGGGTGATATTATGATAAATAATTCAACAGAGGTAGTTACACTCTAAACGGATCACCAGATCCGGAAGTAACAAGCGGCACGTTTTTTAAAGCGTGCCGTTTTATTTTTCACCGTTGAGCACACAGAATAATTAAGAATGCTGATCACGGAATTCGATTACGAACTGCCGCAGGAATTGATCGCCCAGGAACCTCTATTGGAACGTGCGGCTTCGCGGATGTTGACAGTGGAAGGGCTTCTAACTCGTTTGATGATAAAATATTTGTCCTTCTGCCGATGCTGCTTCACATATGTGATGTTCTTGTTTTGAACAACACCAAGGTTTTTCCGGCGCGGCTTTTTGGGCGGTCGGAAACCGGAGCGAGCATTGAGATATTTCTTGTCAGGAAAACCGAGGGCAACGTTTGGGAAGCATTGGCTCGTCCGGCAAAGCGTCTGCGAGTTGGCAAGCGGATCGTTTTCGGCGACAGGTTGCAGGCCGAGGTGGTTGAAAAAGAACCGGATGGAAAGGTGGTCGTTCGTTTTGATGCAGACGGCGATCTGTATGAGATCCTGGACGAGATTGGCAAAACGCCTCTCCCGCCTTACATAAGACGCGAGGCCGCCGCGATCGACACTGACCGCGAGCGTTACCAGACCGTCTTTGCAAAAAATCGCGGTGCCATTGCTGCCCCGACTGCAGGCTTGCATTTTACACCCGACATCCTGGAAGCGATCAAGATTATCGGAGTTACTATTGCCGAGATCACGCTGCATGTTGGTTACGGGACATTCGAGCCGGTGCGTGTAGATGATTTGAGTGGTCACATAGTGTCGGCGGAAGCTTATGAGATCAGTGAGCAAACTGCTGAAACTCTAAACGCCGCTAAGACGGAAGGAAGCCGCATTATCGCGGTCGGCACTACAACGACGCGAGCATTGGAAACCACATTGTCAAAATTTGATAAATTTTCTCCGGGTTCGCAAATGGCCGATCTGACGATCACGCCTGGATACAAATTCAGGGCGATAGACGCTTTGCTGACAAATTTTCATCTGCCAAAAAGTTCGCTGCTCGTTTTGACTTCCACCTTTGGCGGGCACGAACTTATAATGAAGGCATACAGACATGCCGTCGCCGCGAGGTATCGTTTTTACAGCTACGGTGATTGTATGTTTATCCAATGAGTCGGAAGTCTTGGGTCTTAAGTCTGGAGCAAGAAGTCCGGCTTAAGACTGAAGACTCACGACTCAGACTTTTATCATGGCCGTTCTTGAAACCATTCGAAATTTCTTTATTCCAGCTTTTCCCGCCGAGCCGGAGGTGATCGTTCCTGCACCGCCGTGCGAGTATGCGGTACGGCCTTTGACGATGGGTCATTTGCAGGAGGCCTTGAGGCTTAATATTCGATGTTTTCGCAACGGTGATAACTATACCAAGCATACATTCGAATATTTGCTGAACGAGCCGCGAACATTGAGTTACCGGATGGTGACGCCGAGCGATGAAATGGTCGGTTTCGCCTTTGTGATGGTCAATGAGAACAACGCCGCACATTTGACGACCATCGGTGTCGCACCCGAACATCGCCGCCGAAAAATTGCCGACCGATTGCTCGAACATATCGAAAAATCACTTCGGCAACGTGAGATCGCGACCGTGATGCTCGAAGTCCGCGTCAGTAATACGACCGCTCAGGATCTTTATCGTCAAACCGGTTACACCATCGTCCAGCGCATCGGCAAATATTACAATAACGGCGAAGATTGTTTTTTAATGATGAAGGCACTGTGCTAACTCTACCCCGAATTTACCCGATCACCGATGTTCGCATCTCCGGTATCTCACATGCGGAGCAGGTTAAAAAACTGATCGCAGGCGGAGCTTCGCTGATACAACTGCGGGAAAAATATTTAGTACCAGGCGATTTTGGCGAAGCCGCTGCTGAGGCTATCAAGGTCGCAAGGCTGCACGGTGTCAAGATCATAATAAACGACCGCGTCGATATTGCTTTAGCGTTAAAAGCTGATGGCGTCCATCTGGGACAAGACGATATGCCGCCAGATGCGGCCCGCGAAATACTTGGAAAAGATGCGATCATCGGCTTTTCGACACATTCCATCGAACAGGTGCACTCAGCGTTGAATTTGCCGATTGACTATATTGCATTCGGCCCGATCTTTCCGACTCAAACAAAAGATGATCCCGACGATGTTGTTGGGTTAAACGGATTGCTTGAAGTGCGAAAGACCGTAGGCAATTTTCCACTTGTTGCGATAGGCGGAATTAATGTGAAAAATGTGCGGTCCGTGATCGAAGCCGGAGCCGATTCGGTCGCAATGATCGGATCGATTGTCTCGGAGCCTGTGAAAATCCAATCGGCAATGAACGAGTTGCTTAGATTGATCACTAATGATTAAATTTGTTGTCCATCGTTAAAAATTTACTTGCTTTTCCAAAATAACAACGCCATAATAATTATTGCGGCTTGTCACAGCTAACGCCGCAGTCTAGGCTTACCCCAGACGCATCCTGCCTTTTTTGATACTAACCTCCGGGAGCAAATCCAAACCATGAGCTTGCTTGATGTAGCGCCCATTATTGAGCAGATGCTGCTCATTTCCGAAAATGTCAGCGACCTGAATTTTTCCTGCGGACAAAAACCGCAGGTCGAGATCAACGGCGTGCTTTATCCGGCATCGCCAATTGGCCTCGGCAAACTTTCTGCGTTTCAGACCGAGATGATCGCGATGTCGCTTATTCGCGACAATCCCGATGCGGCGCTTCATCTGGCCAGGAACCAAACGGCAGATCTTAGTTATGCTCTGCCCGGCAAATGTCGTTTTCGCGTCAACATTTTTCAGCAGCGAAACTCTTTTTCGATAGTAATGCGTGTCATCCCGCATGAGATACCCACATTTGACGCTCTTCGTTTGCCTCCGCAGCTTGCCGATATTGCAGACATTCGCAATGGTGTCGTTTTGCTTACCGGTCCGACAGGATCGGGGAAAAGCTCGACGCTTGCCGCGATCATCGACCGCATTAACGAGACCAAGGCATATCACATCGTAACGATCGAAGATCCGATCGAATTTCTCCACAATCACAAGAAAAGCACCATCAATCAACGCGAAGTTGGTGCCGATACAAAAGATTTTGCGTCTGCATTGCGTGCGGCACTTCGTCAGGCCCCGAAAGTCATTCTCGTCGGCGAAATGCGCGACCTGGAAACGGCAGAAATTGCATTAGAAGCCGCCGAGACCGGTCACCTTGTGCTTTCGACCCTACACACTATCGATGCCTCAAAAACGATCGACCGCATCATCGGGCTTTATCCAAAAAATGAAGAGCGGATCATCCGAACGCGTCTGGCACAAACGTTTCGGTTCATTGTCTCGCAGAGACTTATACCAACGTCCGACGGCAAAGGCCGTATCGCCGCCTGCGAGATCCTGAAATCCAATCCTCGAACACGGGAATACATCGAGAAAGGTGAAACTGAGGGCAAAACGCTTCTTGACGCGATCCGCGACGGTGAGCTTGACGGTATGCAGGATTTCGATTCAGTGATCCGTGAACTGATCGAGAAGAAACTTGTCACAATGGATGACGGCCTATCATTTGCTACAAATCAGAACAATCTCCTGCTTCAGTTGAAAGGACTTTCTTCAACTGAGGATTATGCAAATGCGCATAACAAGCCGCTGCCCAAACCGATGATCCCGCCGCCGCCGCCGCCAAAAGATCCAGACTCAGTTCTAAATATGATGGAATAAACAGTAGTCGGTGATCAGTGGCCGGTGGACAGACATCGGAACAAACCCTGACCACTGGCCTCATACCACTCACGACTATGATTATAAGATGCGATAACTGCTCAGTTTCCTTGCAATTGGACGAATCAAAAATTCCGAGCGGAAATTTTTCGGTTCGATGTCCGCGCTGTCAAAATTTGCTTCGCGTCCAGAAGGATGCCTCTGGAAGAGGATTGTCGACCGTTGAACAATTGGCCGCCAGCAAAGCTGCTGCATCAACAGGCGAAGGAGCCCAGGATTTTGCGGCAAAGGAATCTGACCTTCAGATCAACAATGCCCTGCGCTCACTCCTTCAGGCGCTGCAGACAGGAACAAATGCGGTTGCATCCAGTGATGAGATGGACGAAAAGCCGAGGCGCATTTTGCTCTGTCTCGGCCAATATGCCGACGAGACCGCCAAAGTGCTTGCAAAAGTGGGATACAAAGTTTATGTGGCTCAGACTCCGGCTCAGGCAAATGAGCGCCTTCGCGACGGCAAAACGGAATTGTTAGTTTTCTCGCCTGATTTTGCCGCCGAAATGGGCGGAGCGGCGGTCATTCAGCAGAAGGCAAATGCGATGTATTCGTCTGAGCGGCGGCGTCTTTTCCTGATCTCTCTCGAAGACAGCGGAACAACCATGAATGCTCACGACGCCTTTTTACGAAATTTAAATCTGATCGTAAATACCAATGACCTTCCACAAATGCCTCTCATACTTAACCGGGCGATAGGCGACTATAACGATCTTTATCGCAACTATAACAACGCAACGAACGAAGCCCCGATCTAAGGGAGCCGCATAACGGCAAGTTCGCAAACGAGCATTTCGATCTGCATCCTCGCACCGGCAGGGCCACTGCCGCCAATTGAAGTTTTAATAGCAAGGTCGGTTCTAGCCAAAAGCTGGATCGCGTGTGTGAGACTCTTTATGCTTGCACGTCTGGCTGCGGTAAGAAATGGCTCCTGATCTTTGTAAACTTTTGCGGCACTTGTTACCTCGCGGCGATCAGCTCCGCGCTCCATCATCTCTTTAGCCATCAAAAGGCGTCGATAATTATAAGAAATAAGGCCCATCAGGGCGAGCGGTTCTGCGCCGTCGTCAAGAATCTTTTTCAATGTACTCAAAGCCTGTGATCTGCGCCCTGCGACCAAGTGATCAGTAAGGTCAAAGTTGCTAAGCTCACGCGAATTCGGAACCAGATATTCTACCAAGCCGGACGAAATAGTCTTGCCCGGCAACACCGCTGTTACCAATTTATTGATCTCGTTGGTCAATCGCCGCACGTCCTGTCCGACGAGTGAGATCAGATGTCGTAAAGCAAGTTCATCAATTTCCGCGCCTGTTTCATTGATCTTATCGCGCGCAATTTTTGTCAATTGACCATCATCAAGAAGCGCAAATTCAACCGCTGTCGTTTTCTCGCGTAAGAACTTGCCCATTTTTCGCACACCGTTCAACTCGTCTGCGACAAAGATCACGACGGAATGCGCCGATGGGTTTGCCAGATACGCGGACAGAAAAGACTCGTGGTCCTCAGTTATCGTATCGCGAATGCCAGTGGCAGAAATTCGCACGTCCGTGATCCGTATCACACGACGCGAAGCCATCATCGGCAACTGCTCTGCAGCTGAAAGAGCACGTTTGAGATTGTCTTCGGTGTTGAGGCTAAAGCTCGTTTCGTTAAAATCCCGCAAATCGCCCTCGGCAAACGCAAAATCGGTGATCGTTTTTACAGCCAAGTCGCGAAGATGCGTCTCAGGCCCAAACAACAAATAAACCGGTGCGATCTCACGCCGCTTCAACTGATTTCGTAAATCTTCACGCGAATAAACCATAAGAAAATTTTAGCCGCAGATTAACGCAGATGGACGCGGATAAAGCCAAGAAAGAAAAAAATTAATCTTTTCTGATCTGTGTTTATCTGCGTTCATCTGCGGTAAAAATATCCTATTTCTTTTCCTCTTTCACGCCTATGCCGTTGATGAAAGCCGATACAGCAGATTCGGCAAAAGCTCGGGCCATGCGCTCTACCGCCGGATCTTCTTCATTAAAGAACGATCGCGGGTCCGACGAAAACTCAAACGAATCACGGAAAATAAAATTCTGATTATCGTAGAGTATCTTGTTCTCCTTAAGATCGCGTATCGTTACGGCCGTGACGATCGTTACTTCATAAACGCGAGCGCGGCCTTCGCTGTCGAGCAGAACGCCCGAAAAACCGAAATCACGTATCGTACCTTCGAGAACGGCATCGGCACCGGTGCGGCTTCCCTGCACCTTAAGGCCGTTTCCGCGGCGAATGATCTCACGGGTGACAGCGTCGGTAAAGCGGGACTCAACACGATAACGCAACCCTCTTGGCTCGAACTGAAAGGCCGGAACCGACACGGTCTTTATATGTTTCGGCAGGCCGGAATTTGTAACGGGTTTATAGCAATCTGTAAAACCTGATAACAACAGGAAAACCGTTACAATCACAGATAAACGCAGGTATTTCATATTGATGATTCTAAATCTTACCGATCTTTGAAGCGACTTTGATCGCCGAGACGGTTTCTTTTACATCGTGAACTCGAACGATCTTTGCGCCGTTTTGTATGGCGACCAACGCCGCAGCGATGCTTCCGCCCAGCCTTTCCGAAGGCGGAACATCGCCTAGTATCTTTCCTATAAAGGATTTTCGCGATGCGCCAACCAACATCGGATATTCTGGAAATTCGTTTATGAGTTTATCAAGTTTTACGATCAATTCTAAGTTCTGCTCCAACGTCTTGCCAAAGCCTATGCCTACATCGAGAGCGATCTGTTCATCTTTGACGCCATAAGAATGAGCAACATCGATAGCTCGTTGAAAATCGGTTCTCACAATAGCGAATATATTATCAACCGGCGTTTGTGAATGAAGCGTCTCAAAGGCGCCGAGTGAATGCATCAAAATAAGTCCGGCTTTGCTGTGTGTGGCGACATCGGCAATCCGTTCATCAAATCTCAACCCCGAAATATCGTTGATAATCTCGGCGCCGGCGTCCATGGCACTTTCGGCAACTTTCGACTTTGTTGTATCAATTGAGATCGGTGTATCAAATCGTTTTGAGATAGCTTCGATCACCGGCACAACGCGTCTAATTTCCTCATCTGCGTCAACCTGCATGCTGCCGGGCCTTGTAGATTCGCCGCCGACATCGAGAATGTCGGCTCCATCCGCAACCATGTTCTCGGCCTGTTTGAGCGAATCATCGACAGACAAATACTTGCCGCCATCGGAAAAGCTGTCCGGCGTTACGTTCAATATCGCAATCACGAGAGGTCGGTCAAGCGATATTTGTCGGCGAGATGTTTGCCAGTATTTCATTAAGGCAAAAGTAGAAAGTAAAAAGGCAAAAGTAAAGGAGAGGTCTCCACTTTTGCCTTTTTACTTTTACCTTTTTACTTTGGCTCAGGCCGTTGCCGGATTATTTCCTGTGATCGGCGGCAGGATCGGCTTCTTGAATGGATTCTTCGACGCCTCCTCGGTTTCCGGTGTTCCGTCATCGGACGGTGACGGCGAGGCGTCGCTATCAAGCGGCAAACCGGCTACAACACGGCGTATCATCACGGCGTCAAGCGTTTCGAACTCTAGCAATGCTTCTGCAAGCCTGATAAGCGTGTCGCGGTTTTCGTCAAGTATCGTGTGCGCTCGTGCGTACTGATCGCCGATTATCTTCTGAACTTCCCTGTCGATCTTGATCGCCGTGTCCTCAGAATAATCTCGATGCTGAGCTATCTCGCGGCCGAGAAATATCTGCTCTTCCTTTTTGCCAAAGGTCAGTGGGCCAAGATCGGACATTCCGTATTCGCAAACCATTGCACGAGCAATTTCAGTTGCTTTTTCGATGTCATTCGCCGCGCCGGTAGTGATACTGCCGATGAACATATCTTCGGCAATGCGTCCGCCCATCGCCATCGCAATGTTGCCAAGCAAAAATTCCTTATTCGCGCTCAATCGGTCTTTTTCCGGCAGATACATCGTCACGCCGAGAGCCATACCGCGCGGAATGATCGTCACCTTGTGGACGGGATCGGAATTCGGCACCTTAAGGCCGACTAACGTGTGGCCAGCTTCGTGATAAGCGGTGATCTTTTTCTCTTCGTCCGAAATGACCATCGACTTGCGTTCGGCACCCATCATCACCTTGTCTTTGGCGACCTCAAAATCAGCCATCGTTACCACTTTCTGATTGTAACGTGCTGCGTTGAGAGCCGCTTCATTTACGATGTTGGCAAGGTCTGCACCGGTAAATCCGGGCGTCCCGCGGGCAATGACGTTGACCTCGACACCTTCGTCGAGTGGAATCTTGCGTGTGTGAACTTTAAGAATGCCTTCTCGTCCGCGAACATCGGGCCTGCCGACCACAACGCGACGATCAAAGCGTCCAGGCCGAAGAAGCGCCGGATCCAGAACATCAGGGCGGTTGGTCGAAGCAACGAGAATAACACCGTCGTTCGATTCAAAACCGTCCATTTCGACAAGCAGTTGGTTAAGCGTCTGCTCACGTTCGTCATGTCCGCCGCCCAGTCCCGCGCCGCGATGACGGCCAACCGCATCGATCTCATCTATAAAGATAATGCACGGAGCATTTTTCTTGCCCTGTTCAAACAGATCACGGACACGCGATGCTCCTACGCCGACAAACATCTCCACAAAATCCGAACCGGAGATCGAGAAAAATGGAACGTTCGCTTCGCCTGCAACGGCCTTGGCAAGCAAAGTCTTGCCGGTTCCCGGAGGCCCCACCATCAGCACACCCTTTGGAATTTTGCCGCCAAGCTTTTGAAATTTTTGCGGATCTTTAAGGAATTCTATGATCTCCTGCAGTTCTTCTTTAGCTTCGTCAACACCAGCGACATCTTTAAAAGTCACTCGCTTCTGCTGATTATTGAGCAGCTTTGCTTTCGATTTGCCAAAGCTCAGGGCCTTGTTGCCGCCTGCCTGCATCTGTCGAAGCGTGAAGGCCAAAAATCCCATCAGCAAAATGAACGGCAATGCCTGTATAAGCATCAGCCAACCGATGCCTGACGAAACTTGTTCCTCGTTAGTCTTGACCGGGCTGTTTGGATTAGCGTCATTAAATTCGCCGATCTTCTTGACCAGCAACTCACGCGTAGCGTCACTTCCGATCGAAGTGACCCATTTGTTGCTGTTAGAATCGGTAAATTCGACCTGCGATTGTTTGAAGGCCGCTTCCTTCATTTCCTTGTTGGCGATCCGCGTAACGGCCATGTCGATGGACAATTCCTTTGCCGGCGGCGTTTGCTTGACCTGTAAATACCAGACAAAGACCAGCGCACTCGAAATTATCATTAACCACAAAAGAACTTGTTTTACCTTAGAACTCAATTAGTAGCCTCCAAATGAACTTTCTTTTGTCGAAAGTTACCTTGTCGCAATATGATGAAATCGACACTTAAAGCGTTGTTTCAATAGCGCGGCGCAATTACGCCGCTAATCTTTAAGTGTAGATGCCGAACCATCAATTTTCAACCTTATTTTCCTCATAAACCAGCTTGCCGCCGCTCTTGACAACCTTGCCGCCCGGCAACTCGGCTGTTTTGCCGCTTTTCTCACTAAAAACCAAACGCTCAATGGCCTGAATATGTTTCAGTTGCAATCGCCTCGTATTTCCACGATGCTGCCGCAGCCACGAGCGTAAAGTCTCGTAAAGACCACGCTTGGAAAGAGTTTTTAGCTCACTCAAAAACAATTCGTCCAAAACCGGCAATTGGTTTTCGTTAACCGGTAGGTTTTGCATCAATGCCGCAGTATTTGCGAGCGTCTCGATGATGTTCGGATTCATATCTTCGAGCAACGGCAATAAGATTTTCCTGATCTGGACACGTTTGAACGCAGTATCGTCATTCATCGTGTCATATCGATACTCAATGCCGAGCTCATGGCAAAACGCCTCAGTGTCGATACGCTTTGCCCAACTGAGTAGCGGACGTATAAGAAGAAGAAGGAGAGAAGAGGAGAAGGGGAGAAAAGGAGATGTCTCGCTGGCATCGTCTTTCTCACTTTCTCCCTTTCTCCCCTTATCCCCTTCTAAGGACCTAATTACTTTCATGCCTGAAAGCCCCTCCGGCCCGCTGCCGCGAATGAGATTCAATAGAAAAGTCTCGGCCTGGTCATTTACCGTGTGGCCTGTCAGAACAGCAAAAGCATTAAGATTTCTTGCGGCTTCGGTTAGGAATTTGTAACGGGCATTGCGTGCATTTTGTTCGAGATTTCCATCGTTTGAAATATGCTCTCGATGCAGGTCGAGTCCTATGCCTAACTCGGTCGTGAGATGCCTGACAAACTGCTCATCCACATCGCTTTCGACGCCGCGCAATTGGTGATTAAGATGCGCGGCAACTATCTTGAGGTTCAATTTCGAGGCTTTCTTTAGCTCGTTCAACCCAAGCAAAAGACTTACAGAATCTGCTCCACCTGAAACAGCGACCACCACAGTCGCATTCTCGAATGGTAATTCGAGCCGCCGCCATTCGGTGATCAGATTTCGGACAAACTTGTGCACAAAAAGAGTTTAGCTACGAATGTCACGAATTGCACGAAATTAAATGCGGCAGAATTCAGGTTCTTCTCGTAATTCGTGGGAAAAAAGCTCCTATTCCGGCTGATACGCGACACGTTTTTGAATAAGCATCGTTAGACGAGCGGTACAGACGAGCTTGCTTTTATCGTTGGTTATGTTGATACTCCAAACGCCCATAATCTTTACGCCAAGGAATTTCATCAGCTCATTTTCACCGGTTTTTTTGATCAGTTCGCTTTATTCATTCGGATTTAGATTTTACAACAAAGAATGCTTGTTGCGCGTCACGCAACACGCTATAATATTTGTGATGATAAAGTCATTTCGTCACAAGGGATTGAAAAAGTACTTTGAATCAGGAAGCGTGGCGGGCATTCAACCGCATCACTCTAAACGTCTTAGAATGTTATTAACAGCTCTGGACACATCTTTTGGCATTGAAGATATGGATATACCCGGCTTTCGTCTTCACGCTTTGAAAGGTTCGGAGCGTGGTAGATGGTCGGTATGGGTCAACGGAAACTGGCGATTGACATTCGAATTTATTGATGGACATGCACATGTCCTTGACTACGAGGATTATCACTAATGGCTATGCACAACCCTCCACACCCCGGAGAATTTATCAACGAAGTGTATCTTGAACCGAACCACATTTCCGGACGCGAACTTGCTTCCGCTATCAATGTTTCGCCATCAACGTTGAATCGTATTTTAAACGGCACCAGCGGCATCAGCCCGACAATGGCTTTGCGACTCTCTAAGGCTCTTGGCCGCTCACCCGAAAGCTGGTTAGCAATGCAGTCGAATTATGATCTCTGGCAGGGGAAAAGATCACTAAGTCTGGGAAAGATACGGAAACTTAAATTAACTGCGGCCTAGTTCTATCCCAAATACCCACGAAATTTTTCTTTGGTTGCGGTGTAATTCGGAAAGATCTTTGCCAGATCTTTGTTTCCGATGTGTTTGTAGGCGGCTTCGGCGAATACGTCGCGGAAGTCGGTCGTGACGTCGAGGTCGCGGCCTTCGTAGAGTTTGTCGGATCTGAGGCCTCGCCAGTCGCCGTAAACTTTGCCGCCTTTTACGGAATTGCCGAGGATGAACATCGCATTGGCGTGGCCGTGGTCGGTTCCATGTGAGCCGTTTTCTCGTGCTGTTCGGCCAAATTCGGACATCGTGATAAGAATTACATCGTCCATACGCTTGCCCAGATCGGTGCCGAAAGCTGCTATTGACTGAGCGAAATCGCGAAGCAGATTGGCAAGCTGTCCGCGTGCGTTGCCTTCGTTGACGTGCGTGTCCCAGCCGCCTGCCTCAGCAAAAGCGACTTCGAGCCCGACGCCCGCTTTGATAAGCTGTGCGATCTGCATCAGCGAACGACCCAAGGCTGAATTCGGATAAATTGCGCCGTTCTCGGGCTTATACTGTGCCGGGTTTGCTTCCTTCAAAAAGTTAACAGCCTCGAACGTTTCCTTACCGGTCTCGCCAAGCGTATCTTTTGCATTCTGCTCGTAAAGGCCTTCGAAACCACCTTTCATCGTCTGCGAATAAATACCGGCCTTGACCGCAAAATCCGCAAGGTTTGTCATCGCAACCGACGGCGCGCGTCCATAGAGCGACCGCGGTAATTGCTGCGTCATCGACACGGCACGGAAAGGCGATTCGTCTTTGGCAGTTGTGCCCTGAAGAACGCGATTGAGCCAGCCGTCTTTCGTGCCTTTGTTGCCCGGCGTGCCCGATTCCATATAATCTTGCGCATCAAAATGCGAACGCGTGTTATCGGGCGAACCAACGGCATCGACTATGGCAAGTTGTTTATCCTTCCAGAATGATTCGAGTGGTTTGAGGCTCGGATGCAATCCAAAATGGCCATCGAGATCAACCGCGCCGTCCGTTTTGCCCGGTTTCGGTACGGCAATCGTTGGCCGCAGATTGTAATATTCGCTCTCGCCGTGCGGCACGACCATATTAAGTCCGTCAACCGCACCGCGTTGGAATATTGTGACAAGAACCTTCTTCTTTCCGTAGCCGCCCGTGAGAGTCGCCGCACTCGCAAACTGATGCAAAAATTCCGGCGCCGCAGCCATCAGGCCAAAACTAGCTAACCCTATACCGCTCGATCTTAAAAAATACCGTCTGTCCATACTTCGCTCCCTTGCTGTCAACGAGTTAGACGCTTGTCGCACCGCGATGGTCTAAACAGATTCCAAAACTCACACGTTATCTTCCGTACTCATCACCGTATTCTTCGGCATATTTTTCGTAGCGTTTGATAAGAGCGATGTTTTTCTTTTCGATGTCAGTCAGATAGCCTTTGATATCGACCGTATTCGGCACATACCAATCGGCATTTTCAAACTGCTGGCGCAGATCCTTTTTATTAAAGCAATAGCCATGACGTGCAAATATCTCGTTACGCATAGACATTAATTCGTCCTTCATGAGATTTTCAACGTCGGCTGCCTTTAATAACCGTTGCGAAGCCTTGGGCCAATCGCCAACATCCGTCCGATACTTAAATTCTTTTCTCTGCAGGTCAAATACCTTTTCATGCTGTTTCGTATCGTTAGGTTTCCATTCGCCGCTGAGCTTGTTCAGCTCGGAGGCGTTGATGCTGAAATTGAAGACGCCATCATTTTTATGATCGCCCGGCTCTTTTCCAATGATGGTATAGACACCATTTTCAACCGTAAAAGTTCCGTCAAAAGGCCGGTCGTTGCCGCCGACAATGCTGCGGCCTGAGACTGACCCTTCACCCACTTTTGTTACCAGCAAAGTGATCTTATTGTCACCAAATTCTCCAACAAAAGAGCCAAGAATTTTATCTGCGTTTGCAGCAGCAGGCGCTGGTGCAGCCTGTAATTGGCTGGAGGCCGATGCCGTGGTGTTATTATCTTTCGTGTCTGTGGTTACGCTGACGGTCTTTTCGAATTTGCACGCAAGAAGACAGCAGGCAAGCAGCGGTATGTAGACAAGTTTTTTCATGGCTAAAGGTTTACTAAAAATCAGGCTTTTTTTCAATGGCATTAATGCATTCAATGCATTAATTTTGTTGGCGCTCGCCTTTTTTACTTTCCTGATGGCTCAGATCACGGTCGCCTACATTCCTTACAATACCGATGTCGGCTTTTTGCGCATAAAGCAGGATTACATCGACATCGATCACTGGCGGATAGCTTTTTTTGTACATGTATACGCAAGCATCTGGGCGCTGCTGGCGGGATTCACTCAATTTTCTGAAAACATCCAGAGCTTCTATCCTAAGGTGCATCGCGCCTTTGGTTATGTCTATGTAACTGACGTTTTGTTTATAACAGGGCCGGCGGGTTTGCTTATGGGCATCTACGCCAATGGCGGACTGCCGTCAAAGATCTCCTTTGTCCTATTGGCTATAGGCTGGATAACTTTTACTGCCATCGCTCTAATAAAGGCAAAGAACGGCGACTTCATTGCGCATAGAAACTTTATGATAAGAAGCTATGCTCTCACGCTTTCCGCTGTAACCCTGCGCGCATGGAAATGGTCGATCACCAATTCTTTCGAACTGCCGCCAATGGATGTTTATAGAGCCGTCGCCTGGCTCGGCTGGGTGCCAAATCTGATCTTTGCGGAACTGTTGATAAGACACTATTACCGAAGGCCGCGTTAAGTCCGTCTGAACCAGATCGCCAAGCTCACCGAGGAAAAGAACCGCTTCGCCGAGCTGGAAAAACAGATCGAGACGCTCAATAATAATCTGGAGACTCTACGGGCGGAAACGCGAGTGTGAACGAGCGTGCTCTTGGGCATAAGCTACTCAACCATCGGCACGCTCCTTAACAGTCGCGTTTCCGCCCGTAGTGGAAACGTGTTCTAACTGATCTAAACTGCACACCATCATGAGATACTTCGGCGAAAACTGGGACGACAATGACTTTCCATTGGCATACCTTATTACTGTCCGCACATATGGAACGTGGCTTCACGGTGACGAAAAAGGATCAGTGGATACTCATCATGGCTACAATGTAATTGGCTCCGAAACAGGCCGCCGAGCGATAAGATGCTTACCCGCATGAAGGCTAATATGAAAGATCCTCCAATGATTCTTGATGATCTACAAAGGGCCGCAGTTAAAGAAGCCATCGAAGAGGTTTGCCGACATCGGGAGTATCTTCTCTATGGCGTAAATGTCCGAACCAATCATTTTCATGTCGTAACTTTCGCGCAGGAAAAGCCAGAGTTGATGGCCAACACATTTAAGAGTTATGCTACGCGCGAAATGCGTAGCAGAGGGTTAATCGGCAACGAAACAAAAGTTTGGGCGCGAGGTCGTAGTCGCCGGTATCTTTGGAAAGAGAATCACGTTAGTGCCGCGATTGATTACGTTTTGTATTCGCAGGGCTTGATAGATTTTGAGAAATGGTATGATGCGAAATACCCGTCTGAATGAGCGTTTACGGGCAGAAACGCGACCGTTAGGGAGCGTGCCGACGGCACATTAGCACTGCAAGGATATGTATCGGCGTTCACCTATCATTTATACTTGAGTGATGTTGACGTGCACGCTCGTTTACACTCGCGTTTCCGCCCGTATTTGGCCGAAAAGGTCCAGGAACTCCGCGACCGCTTCGCCGAGCTGGAAAAACAGATCGAGACGCTGAATAATAATCTGGAAGCGTTGGATTGATACGGAGGAGCGCCTTAGTGTGCAAATTTGTGAAGCCAGAAACCGCGGTCACGCGCAAATTTATACATAAGAACGCCCCGAACTCTCATTGCCTCGCCGCCTAAGTAAATGGGTTTGAATTGAGTCGACTTAGCTGCGCGAATTACTGAAGCGGCGAGCGCTTTGTTTTCTTCGTTGCTATTAGCACTAACAACAATTCCATTTTCATCGAAGAGGACTTCCACATTAGCTGTACCTGAAGACGGCAAGGCTGCTAGATCAGCGTCGGGAACGGTTCCACATGTCGCCCATTGATTTAGTACACCACCTTCAATCGCTCTCTTTTTAGTTACTAGGTTTTCGCGGAAACGTTTTGAGTTTAGGCAGGGACTGATCTCGTAGGAATCGCTTTCATTTATGTCTGGCGATGTCTCGACGATGTTTTGTGAAGATTGAATATTCGAATTATTCGATAAACTAGCCGTCGCGCACGACTGCTGGATGATTGACGCAACAAAAAATGCTAGGAAAATAACTCGCATCGTTAAGACATAGCTGACATGGAGCCAACGTCGTTGATAATACACCAATTTCGGTCTGTCAGCGAAAGATTCACGCCGGAATATAGAAGATTCACCTACTACAGCGACCTAATTCACTTGGATTAGTCTTAGCCTGCGGAGCGGGCGGGATATATGTAGCCCCACGTGAAGCTTGGCGGAACGTGGGGTTATGTTATTTGGCGGCGGAGCGTGTGAAACACGCGGCATATATGTCACCCGTTTCACGCGCTTCAGGGAAATGGGTGTCCGCGTTCCCCCCGTTCCGCCAAAGGCTTCACATGGGGCTAAAGTTATCTCGTCCGCGCTGCGGACTTTAGGACAATCTGAAAGCGGATCGGACGGATTTAGCCGATAAAAACGGAATATTTTAATGACATACCTAATAAATCCGTAAAAATGCGTCTGTGCAACAGTCGGAAAGTTACGTCATATTCGGAAAGTTGTGCTTTTTCGAGAAAACCATGTCGAATCGAGAAAGTTACGTCATATCCGGAAAGTTGGTATATCTCAAAACTAATTTCGATGCTATGTTGACGACATGTACGAAAATCGCATTTGCCGAACCAAGCCAAAAAGTCACCAGCAATTTTTTATCCGCCGCTCCGAGATCGCTTTTGACGAGCGAGTGAGATATGTCGAAAGCGTCTGTCAGGTGCTGATCGAAAGCCGCTTTGGCGCCTGCTTAGCCGAGCCAGTGACCATAGATCTCAGCGACCGCCCGGAACCAGAGGCCGCGGTTTTCTACGATCTGACCAATAACGAAATGGTGCCGTGCTATTCTCTTTCGCCCCTCTCGTCCTTGCGACGACGCAACGGCTATCAGGTGATCGAAGCCGCATATCGAAGAGCGAAACAGATGGGGCTTTTGGATGCCATTCCGAATGCGCACAGCTCCACCGCTGCTCTCACACCAAACCAGGGACGCGGCTCGCCATAATTCCCAGGGACGCATTATCCTACGGGCGGAAACGCGAGTGTAAACGAGCGTGCCTTCGACAAATTCCCAGGGACGCAAGTATTTTTCCTGTCGCCAACGGCGACGAACAAACCGCTCTGACGCAGCATGATCTTTGAAAATATTTTTGGGACGCATTCATCGCAGCCGGATTACACAGAATGGTTTCCACTGCTTTGCCGCCGAAACGTCCCGTAGGGACTGTCGATAATAGCCAAGCGATTCATCGCTGGGTTGATCGAACGAAAGTTCAGAGTCCCGCAGGGACGACTGATCGTTTCACACCCAAATTTCAACCGTCCCTAAACGGGACTGTGAAATTGACATGCTATTTTTCCCAGCGATCAATCGCTGGGCTATTACCATGTTGTCCCTACGGGACAGTTCGACCTGACCGAAATCCTGGGACGCAACACGCAGACACGCCTGCCTGCGTTCCGACAAATTCTCAGGGACGCGCAAATGAGAACATCGACTGGTTTTATTTTGTGTTCTCTGTGCCTTTTGTGGTGAAAAATCTCTGGGACGCACATTCAGAGAGAGGCCGCCCGAAAACTAAATTTCAGACGGCCTCGTTGATCTGTTGGAAAAGTTATTTTTAGACACGAACCGAACTTTTGCTTGTCGATTCGTCAATCATGACATCGTCGAACTGTTCTTCCTCGGTCGAGCCTGACAGAGCTGTTGTCGATGAGGCGCCGCCGGCGATCACCTGAGTCAGGGCGTCGAAGTATCCTGTGCCGACAAACGCCTGATGTTTAGTCGCTCGGTAGCCGCTGATCTCGGATGCAAATTCCAGCTCCTGCAATTCGGCGTAGGCGGACATCTGTCGTTCGCGATAGCCGGTGGCGAGCTCGAACATCGCGTGGTTGAGCGAATGGAAACCGGCGAGCGTGATGAACTGGAATTTGTAGCCCATCGCACCGAGCTCGCGCTGGAATTTTGCGATCGTCTCGTCATCGAGCTTTTTCTTCCAGTTGAACGACGGCGAACAGTTGTAGGCCAGCATCTTGCCGGGATATTTTGCATGGATCGCTTCGGCAAATTCGCGTGCCTCGTCGAGGTCGGGATGCGATGTCTCGCACCACACCAGATCGGCATAAGGAGCATAGGCAAGGCCGCGCGAGATCGCTTGTTCAATACCGGCGTTGACGCGGAAAAAGCCTTCGACGGTTCGTTCGCCTGTGCAGAATTGCTTGTCGTTGTCATCGATGTCCGATGTCAGCAGATTGGCTCCGTTTGCGTCTGTTCGGGCGACGACAATCGTCGGCACGCCGCAAACGTCGGCAGCGAGCCGGGCTGAGATGAGCTTCTGGACAGCTTCGCTGGTCGGCACGAGGACCTTACCGCCCATGTGCCCGCACTTTTTCGCCGACGAAAGTTGATCTTCGAAATGAACGCCGGCTGCGCCTGCGTCGATCATCGATCTCATCAATTCGAACGCATTCAGATTGCCGCCAAATCCGGCTTCGGCATCGGCGACGATCGGCGCGAACCAGTTTATGCCGTTCTTGCCCTCGGTCGAATAGATCTGGTCGGTCCTAAGCAGTGAGTTGTTTATTTTCTTGACGAGTTCCGGCACGCTGTTCGATGGATAAAGGCTCTGATCAGGGTAAGTCTGCCCGACGGTGTTAGCGTCAGCGGCAACCTGCCAGCCGCTGCAATATATCGCCTGCAAACCGGCCTGGATCTGCTGCACGGCCTGTCCGCCGGTCATCGCGCCGAGAGCATTGACGAAATCGCTGGTTTTCATCGAATTCCATAGGCGTTCAGCCCCAAGCTTTGCGAGCGTGTACTCGATCTTTACCGACCCGCGAAGTTTTAGGACATCCTCAGCAGTGTAGTTGCGAACGACGCCTTCCCACCGCGGATTTGTTGCCCAATCCTGTTCCATTGCCTTGATCTGTTCTTTATTTTTCATAGTGTTCCCCCGAAAATTAAATTCCTTTTTCCAATATCAAATCTCAAATTTCAGATCTAAAATTAATGCTTAGCTCGGATCGAATTCTTCTTTCAAGATCATTTCTTCGCTAATGCGTCGAGCTTCTGCATAACGCTCTTTTTCGCCAACCCCATCCGGCAAATTGTTGAGTATCTTTGCAAGTTCCTCGTCAAAAATCGTGCTGATAAACTCAGGCGTGTGTTCGACCAACGAATCGCCGTCCATGATCTTTACGGTTTCGCGATGTTTCATTCTCTGAGCGATCATCAGGCGATAGATGCGATCGGTCGCAAGGTCTTCCATATAGCCGTCGAGCAGCGAAGCCCCTTTTCCGCTCAAAACGCCATGCCGGTAGCGCATAGCGGTGCTTACCGCTGCACGCGTTCCGTCGAGAGTGTGCTTGCCGACGCCTCTAGGCAATGGCCGCAGATCGGGCGAGAGTGATTGCCCTTCAAAACGGACAAAATTCTGATTCGGATTTGGAAACTGATCGACCGCGATAGCATTCTGATCGGGATGCCCTGTCCACGCGCCGTCCATACCGACACTTGCTTCGTTGCGTTTATCGGCCTCGAGCGTTTTTAAGGCCCGCTCGTTTAGTTCGGCGTCCTGTCGATTAGGAAACAAAGCCGTCATGCCCCCGATGGCAAGAATCCCGCGTTTATGGCAAATCTCGACTAGGAGGCCGCGCAGATTTTGAAAAAAAGGCACGTCAGACGGAATCGTATTTCTGTCCGGCAAAACCCAGTTCGGATCCTGCAAATTGAAATGGATCAGGCTGGCCATGTAATCCCAACGTCCGAGATTCAGCCCGACGAGATGGTCGCGTAGATTGTAAATAAATTCTTCGGTCTGAAAGGCAAGCGGGTGAGCCTCGACCAAGGCCATGCACTTGATATAGCCTTTTTCCCAGCCGAGCTTTGCTTCGAGCGTTTGAAACAGATCACGCCAAAATAGAGCTTCCTCGGCTGATTCCGATTTCGGGATGTAGAAGCATAAATTGTGTCTTAATTTTGCCCGGTCTACGCCAAACGCGATTCTTGCAGCATCGAAAACTGACGCGGACATTAACTCATCAGAAAAAATGCCGCCTTGATTCAAGTGCAGCCCGCGAACACGCACCCATATCACCGTCGGGCTTTTGTTGATCGCCACTTCGCGCTCGCGTTTTTTGTCAAAATAGGTCAGTTCGCCGTGCAGCGCCGCCATAGAAGTGACAATTCCGCATTCGAGGTTTCCCCATGCATTCGCCATCGAATCTTCGAGGTCGATCATCACGCCCGGCGCACCGGAATTCAGCATTTTTACGACCAATTCACCGTCGTCAGCCGGTCCCGTCATCTGGTTGCGCTGATCGGAACACCAGACCGGTAGCTCGATTCGCCAGTCGTCTCGGGTCGCTTCGGAAGGAGCAAGATAGGTTGGCAAATTGCCGTTATGGGATTCAGCCAAAACATCACGCCGCTTTTTG
>JANMDA010000327.1:0-18391 GCA_031376085.1 Chloracidobacterium sp. | reverse complement strand
CCGGTTTTGTAAACGCTAATGGCAATGCTGTAAATCGCCCGATCCTCGAAGCGATGAATCGCGCCATTATTCATCGCGGGCCGGATGACGATGGCTTTTACGTCAGCAAAAATGTCGGCCTCGCAATGCAGTTGGCGGCAACGGCTCCGCCAGGAGCGATACGTATTTCGGAACCAAGATAGCTGTGATCCCCAACGCTGACCGGAATCGTTATTTGCCGGTTGTGCGTCCAAACTGATGAATTTCGCCCGCCAAGGATTACGCTTTTTCCAAACTCGACGCGATCCGTAAAATCGATCTTGTGCGAGGCTCCGATCATACAGCCGTCGCCTAAAATACATGTCGGGTCGGCAATATTTACAGTCTCCGGCTCGGGGATCGAGTTTATCTCGTTCAGTCGCAGTATTTCGCAATATCGCCCTATGTTGATCGTGTGCCCGCCGCGAAAGATATTTAGAACGCCTATCTTTGTATGCTCGCCGATAGACACATTTTTTGTGCCCGAAAATATATTGAGATGTCCGATCGTGACATCATCGCCGATCTCACAATTGCTTACGTCAATTATCGAAAACCCGATCCGCACACGTTTACCGATCTTGTATCCAAAAAACCAACGGTAGCAAAGACGCGCTATCGGCATCGGCAAAGCGCCAACAATGATCGATCCGGCAATTCTGAGTTTTCGAGACATCGGCTATTTTACAAGGCTGCGCGTCGCGAGCTCGGCGGTCGCGCTTTCGACGCGGTCCTCGGCGTCCTGTTCGCCGAGCCAGGCAAGAAGTTCCGTCAGACCGGCTTCGAGCGTGACATTTGGTTCGTAGCCGAGCAGCTTTCTGGCTTTTGAAATGTCGGCAATACAGTGTCGGATATCGCCTTCGCGGTATTTGCCGACGATTTCGGGTTCGATGTCTTTCCCCAAACCTTTCGCCAATAGACGCGCGATCTGTTTAACGGACGTTGCCCGACCTGTGCCGATATTCAGCGCGTGATAATCGCCTTTGTCAGTTTCGAGAGCGAGCAAGTTAGCCTGCACAATGTCGTTTACATGAACAAAATCGCGAGACTGTTCGCCGTCCTCAAATATCGTCGGAGCCTGATCGTTGAGTAGGCGTGACGAAAATATAGCGCAAACACCTGTGTACGGATTCGAAAGAGACTGCCTTGTTCCGTAAACATTAAAATAACGAAAAGCTGCGGTCGGAATTTTGTATGCACGCCCGACAGCAAGACAATATTGCTCTTGATCCTGTTTGCTTACGGCATAAACCGATGTCGGAAAAAGCGGCTTTTCTTCCGGCGTGCCGATTGGATCAAGGATGCCGGAACACGTTTCGCATTTGAATTCCCAATCGTGCGACGCAAGCTGTTCGTCAGATCGGAGTTGCGGATAGATGTTTGACTTGCAGGTGTTACAGCGATACGCACCTTCGCCATAGATCGACATAGATGATGCCACGATCAGTTTTCGATACTGCGATGGCCGCTTGATCATTTCTTCGAGAAGGACGGCGGTGCCAAGGTCGTTTGCCTTAACATAGCGGACGATCTCATACATCGACTGGCCGACACCAACTTCAGCCGCCTGATGATAAACGACGTCAATGCCGTCGAGAGCTGCAGCAACAGCCACCGAGTCACAAACGTCGCCATGCATGAATTCGGCTGTTTCAT
Source organism: Chloracidobacterium sp. (assembly GCA_031376085.1). Lineage (GTDB taxonomy): Bacteria > Acidobacteriota > Blastocatellia > Pyrinomonadales > Pyrinomonadaceae > OLB17. Next base: position 16,717 of record JANMDA010000327.1, on the reverse strand, counting down.
TCAGGTGCGGCGGAGCGGAATCGCCGTGAACCTGTTCGACAAGCGAATCGAGAATTCTAACGCGATGGCCGCGCTCGACAAGTGCGTCAACCAGATGCGACCCGATAAAACCTGCACCGCCCGTGACCAATATATTCATTTTTTCCATTCTAAACCTGTTGGGATGTCTTTGCCGCCGAGCGGAAAACTTCTAAAACCTTAGGAGCCACAACTTTTGCCGAATATTCGCGCTCGACAGTTTCACGCCCTGCACGACCGAGTTTTCGTCTCAATTCGGGAGAATGGATCAGCTGTTTGATCTTTTCTATCCATTCCTCTTTGCTTTCAGCCAAAAATCCATTCTCGCTATCCTTAATAATTGTAGAATTTACACCGACCGGCGAGCAAATCGAAGGCACGCCGAGCGCCATGTACTGCAAAGCCTTGAGACCGCATTTTCCCTTGCTCCAATTATCATCGGGCAGAGGCATCAAACCGATGTCGATCTTGCGAAGGTCGTCAAGCTCGGTTTCAGACCGCCATTGAAGAGCTTCAACATTGACTCCAGGAAGATCGTATTCGGGCGTTCCGATCACGAGCAGACGAAACTGCTCAGTTTTCGCCAACTCCTGCAAAACATCTCTTATCGTGTCGAGATGCTGGATCGTGCTAAAGCTGCCGCTCCAGCCAATCGTCACGATCTCAGGTTCGTCTGTGCGTTTAACAAAGTCATATTTGTCGGTATCGATCGTCGTTGGAATGATAGTTACATTTTTATTATTTGGGCGGGCATATTCTGCAAGAAATTCATTTCCTGCCATGACGCAAGTCGATAGCCGACATATCTCCGCAGTCTTTCCAGCAAATTTGAGATAGCTGAGATAGCCGTTCGAAGGGCTTTTATACGAAAAGAAAATGGCATCGTCAAAATCAAACACCATCGGTATGTCAGATCGTCCGACCTTGCGTTCAAACCAAGGCGGGCCAAGCAGCGCCGCTTCACGAAAAAGATATACGAGATCAAATTCGTTGAGCGAGTTCAATTCGCTGCTACGGCGATTCATACTTCGTATCACGCCGCCGATCTTTGCAAGAATATTTCCGCCACTGTAAAGAACCGACCGCAGTTCCTCCGTCTCGAATGGCGCGTAAGTGATCTCAACACCGTTTTCGCGCAGGATGGGTTCCCATTGTTCTATTCGAAAACGCTGTCCGGGCGAGGTATCGTAAATGGATGGAACTACAGCTAAAACACGCATAAACAAAGGGTGAAATGTTAGCAACTCGGTTGTCGTATTGCAAATACTTGCAGATCAACGCTTCGTTCTCTTTTCTTGTGCGAACAGTGACCGGTAAAGCCTTCTATATCTCTCACCTCCGATCTTTTCCAGATCGAATCGGGCCTTTGCCGATTCGCGGCATCGCTTGCGAATGTCGCCAAGCGCCTTTAATTCTACAATGGCTTTGGCGTAGCTTTCGGTATCAAAATTCTCAACTAAAACGCCTACTTTATCTTCTCTTATAAGATCATCAACATCGCCTACACCGGTGTTGACTATCATAGGTACACCGCTGGCGAGATATTCTGCATTTTTTGTTGGCGAAGACGCCTGTTTTGAGTAGCACGGCTTGATAAATGAAATGCCGACGTCAGCCGCACTCAAATAACGCGGCATCTCGGGAGGCTCGACACTGCGAACAAAAAAGTCGTTTTCGGTAAATCCCCTCGTCTTTAACTCTTCGGCAGCGGCTTCTGCATTCCTCTGGGTCATAATCATTATGAAGATTTTTGGATCAAGTTCGCGTGCGGTTAAAAAAAGATCGAACATCTCGTCCGACATATACCATCCGCCAAACGACCCAACATATACGATTACAAAGCGGTCACCGAAAGCCAATTCATTACGAACCTGTTCGCGCAGAGCTTCCTCATCAAATCGCTTCGTGTCAACGCAGCATGGAATTACCTCGACCGGCCTGCCGTGCTTGTCTAAACCCGGCCCGGATTCGACATCAACGGCGACTTCCGGGAATAAAATGCTGCGGGCTTTTTCCGTCAAAACAACGAAACCATCGGCTTCATTTAGCAGCCACTTTTCCACACGCTTTGTCGCGCGGTAGAGCCAGCCATTCGCAGGCCAGACACCGGCATCGGTATATTCCTCAGGAAAAAAACCGCGGATATCGAAGAGCAGTTTCGGCTTGATCTGGCTAAATTTTCGAGCGATCGCCGCCATAAGTGCGGGAACATGTAAACGGCAGTGAAGCATGTCAATATTTTCGCGTCCGATCAGCCGTCTAACTATGCGGGCACCATTAAATATGTCGTATAGGGTCGCGGGAACAGACGGGCTCTTATGATATGGCAAGTGATACCAGTCAATTCCTTTTTGATTCAATAGTTGTCGTTCGGCTTCGATCTGTTCAGCCGTCCATGTGTTATTGAGAGCGGGTTCGAAGGTTAATAAACTCACTTTCACCCCATCTTTTATTAACTCCAGTAAATAAGGTATTACCTGAGTTTGCACGAGCGGTTCACGCACGCCGAAATAACAAATGTATAAGCTCTTTGGCATCTACGTTATCTCTGCAACGGCCAGAACGGCTCCACCGTTTTTTCTTACCTCGATGATCGTCCAGCCATTTCGCGTGAGTTGATCGGTGAGAATTCTTTCTGTATATTCCCGGACGTGGTCGCCATCCGAATAAAATTGCAGCCCGAGGTCAAAGCGGACAAGATTCAGCGGATCGCTCTCAAAATCAGGAACCTCGACGATAATTTTATTCGAGACCCTGCGTAATGTTTCGAGTATAGTATCAGGATCGTCAATATGCTCGATGACATGGATCAGCAGCACTAAGTCAAATTTTTGGCCGCCGAGATCTTTGGTCACATCGCCATGAACGTAATCGACATTTTTTTCTGCGGTTTGTTTTCTTGCAACTTCGAGCAGGCCGCCGTCATAGTCGATACCGATAACGGAAGCCGCAAATTTTGCTGCCAGGCGGCAAGACCTGCCATACCCACAACCGACGTCGAGGACCGTTCCTTCGGCCGGGATATGCCGACTTAAAATTTCTTCGGACAACGCCAACGATACGTTAGCAAAATTCTCTCCATAGCCGATCGAGCTAAGCTCAAACGCGAAACGAGAAAATAAATGCGACGCATTCAATGTCAGTCTCATCATGCGATCCGAACCAAACAGAGCATTACATGCATGAAAAAGCCTATACATTATGGCGACAGTGATTGATCTCGGCTTAACGCGAGCCATTGAAAGCTGCCGTTCTGTCGGCGGAACATAACCGTCAGTTTTGAGTAAAGAATTGCCCATTTATAAACGTTTTCCTGCCAAATTCAATCCGGGAAATGCGCGTCGTGAAACTTCAAAGCCGCATTCCGTCAATGGTTTTTCGGCCTCATTCTCGGTCATAGGCTGGTCAAACGCGGGTGACAGCATATCGAATGTGTCGAGGATCGCCCAGGCATAGCGTTGGTCTTTGTTCAATTCTTTTTCGTGAACATAATTTGCGATCGGTATCGTAAATATAAACGCCTTTCCAACGACCGGCATTCGAAATAAAACATCGGTTATAGGGAACGCGACCGGCATGATTGTCTGGATCAGCTTTAACAATGTTTCCTTTTTCATGCGTTTGGTTACGGGGCGGAACCAATATTTTGAGTACAACATGGTGTACCATTTTCGTCTCTCGTAAATTGTTACAGCTATCTTTCCCTCAACTTTGACCATTGCCGCTATCGAACGCAGCGATTGTTGCGGGTCGGGCGTATGTTGTATTACGCCGATGCAATAGCAAAAATCGAATGTTCCGTCGCGAAACGGCAGTTCGTAAATGCTTGCCTGCACAAAATGGACATTGTCCCGGCCATCGAGGTTGGCCTGCGCGGCGTCAATGGCGCTGCTGATGTCTATGCCGACAAGTTGGGCATCACTTTGCGAAGCGGCATCAAGGAATCTTCCCGCTCCGCAGCCGGCATCCAGAATCCATTTGTCCTTTAGTTCATCTGTCGTCCAATCGGTTTCCCGCCAAAACCTATCCGCCGAAAGCGTGGTTCCGTTATGCGAGTCGATCTGTTCTTTGCGAAACAAATTCCATTGATAGCCAAAAGATGAAGCATAGTTGTCAGGCTCAACAAATCGCGGTATGCCATTCGTGACTGGGTAATGCAGATGGCAGTTTGAGCACTCGAGATCAGCCTCGATAATGCTGCCGCCGGTTTCCGATTTAATGGTGCAAAGCAACGAGCTTTTACATTTTGCACAGACTAGTATTTCAAGCAGTTTCTTATTCATCAAAGGTATTCAAATAATATGTTTCAGTGTCGCGTAAAATGTTCGCTGATTTAATGCCGACGGCGAAATTTTCAACGCTCTGACAAGGTGCTTGATCGCCATCAATCGATGGTTTTTCATCAACGCCAAATGAAGTGAAATATATAACTGTAGATTCGACCGAATGATCCCAAGTTTATCGCCGAATTTTGTCATAAACATCTGGTCCTCGGCAAGGTATTTTTCAAGCAACGCGATCCGTTTTATAAGCCTTTCAGGGTTTGTCGAAACCACGCTTCGGTCATCATGTTGAATGATCGCTGATGTTATCCGATTATCGCAATAAATAGGATAACGACTGGCAAGTCTAAGCCACAATTCATAATCCTCCGACCCCGAAAGTTCGCGATCAGGATTGAATTGATTCTCACACGCAATATCAGACCTTAAGAAAACTCCCTGACAAGACAGGTGATTGCCATAAACCAGTTCATCATTTCCGATAGAAGGCAGGAAATCAATTTTAGAAGATCTCCGAGATGATAAATCCGTAAGCTCATAACCAAGATGAAAGATCTCAGGTTCTGAGTGTTTCTTTACTATTTCGACAGCAGTTGTAAGATGATTGGCGTAAAAAATATCATCCGAGTCCAGGAATGTAACATATTTGCCGTTTGAGAGAGCAACACCTGCATTACGTGCAGAAGCTCTTTCTTTATTTTCCTGGAAAATATACTTAACTCTTTCATCGACAATGGATCTCACAACATCCGCAGTGCCATCTTTGCTTCCGTCGTCAACTACTATAAGTTCCCAGTCAGAAAAGTCCTGTCCCAATACAGAGTTTATAGACTTTCCGATAAAGGTGGCTCTGTTATACGTCGGAATTATAATGCTGAAAAATGGCGTATCCATAAAGACTTTGCCGCACCCAAGCTAAACAGAAGAGCTTGTTCTTTACGAACGATGACGACAGATCGCATCGAAATGTTTTCCATCAAAACTATCTTTTGAAGAAACAATCTCGTTAGTTTCGGCATGAACAATTACATAACCATAAGTTTCAAGTAGACCGACCAACTCAGCAGCACTTCCATTCTGACGCGTCAAAAAGGAATTATCCACTTCAATAAAAATATCCGGCTTGAAGTTCTCGATCGTTTCTTTGGCTCCCCTCAAAACTCCGATCTCAAAACCCTCTACATCGATCTTTATGAGTGAAATACGATCGATGTTATTTGCGGACACATACTTATCCAAAGTTGTAACAGTGACTGTAGCAGATGATTCGTCAGTTTCGGACGGCTTGCTGAGATAAATACCGCCCGAGTTATACTCATTTGCAATATTGAAAACCAGTTCCTCTTCCGTATCGGATAAGGCTAAATTTTCAAGACTGATATTTGAAAATTCATTCAGTGCTATGTTCCCGGACGCTGACTCAAAGAGATACGGAACCGGCTCGAACCCGATATTCAGGCCGTCAGGATTTATCTTTGCAAAATTGAGCAGAGTTTCACCGATGTTAGTCCCGACATCTATTACTGTCGTACCGTTTTTTACCAGACCATAAAGCCTGTCGCGCGGCTCGATCTCGACATCGAAATATATGCAGTATTGCATATAGTCGCTTATGTCGAGCGAATATCGAATCCCTTCGCGTTCGCATTCGCGGCGGGTGGCTTTCGGATATTGATAATTGTTTGGTGCGATCTTCGCGAAAACATTGCCTACTGTTTTATTGAGAGCGAGCCGGACCAACAAACTCTCTACGGGCGACAGCATTCCCACATACCGAAGTTTATTCAGGATTTTTGTTCTTAATTTCATCGACTAAGCACTTGTCGGTAGATCGCGCAGTAGTCGTCCGCGATCCGCTGAGCATCCATATATTCAAGCAGGTATTTCCGGCCGCTCTTTGCCCGCTCGCGTGCCGAATCCAAATTTTGGATGGTATCCGAGATCGCCGCTTCGAGCGCTGCCGGGTCTGCCGGCTTTACAAGCGTTCCGTATTTGCCGTCGTCCAATATGTCGCTTGCGCCGCTAATGTCGGTCGCGATAATAGGCTTGACGAGCATCAGCGACTCGATTAGCGCCTGTGAAAGTGCGTCCTCGAGCGAAGGGTGGACGATCAGGTCCGCGGCCGCCATGATCTCAAGAGCATCATCGCGGTAGCCGAGAAATTTGACATTGTCGCTGATGCCCAGATCACGCGCTCGTTTTTCCAATTGACTCCGAAAGTCGCCTGTGCCCACAAGATACAACTTTAACTTGAGCCCTTTATATATTAAAGGCCTGAGCGCCTCGAACAGGTAGTCGTGGCCTTTGCGTTGATACAACCGCGAAACGCATACCAGAGATAGTTGTTCGTCCATGCCGAGTTCGAGCCTTTTCCGTGCGATCATACTGCCGGTGATCCGGTCATAACGCTCAACGGTTTGAGGGTTCGGGATCAAGGACACTTTATCCGCCGGCACAGCTTCCCGATCTACTACATACTCACGCACCATTTTCGAAAGCGCAATAATATGGTCGGCGCGTCGATTATTTTGACGTTCCAATCCAAGGTAGAAATTGCGCTTCACTCGAGGTTCGAGAACATGGACCGCATCGGAGTGATGCCGAGTCACGACCGTCTTTCGATACTGCATTTTTGCGGCCAGCAAACCGAGGAACGTCGGCTCGAACAGATGCGTGTGAACTATTGCCGGATCTTCGATACGCAGGCAGCGCCAAAGACGAAAAAAGGCCAAGGGCAGACGCATCTTGTTTAGCGGGCCCAAGTTGGTTATGCTTAGCCCGCGCTGTATCATTGTGTCCGCAAACTCGCTTGACCCCGCGAAGTTTGCGAACGCGTGAATGAATTCCTCTCCGGCGCTGAGATCAACCAGGTTGTTGAAATAAAACGACTCCTTTTCAACGGCGAGGACATGAACGATCTTGATCGGTTTGGCGGGCATGTTTGATGTCGCTTCTATCTGAGCAACGAGGACTATTATGCAGGCAAAAGGTTCACATCGAACAACTCGCTTTGTGAGCAGAACCAATCCTTTTGGACCGGCTGGCCATTGAAGTTAACCTCGAGCTTGTATTCGGATAAAACCTTCCAGATATCTTCAAGGGACTGGTCGTTCTGGGCGATAAATGGCGGATGGAGTCCAAGACGTGTCACAGGCCTCTGTGTCAAGAAGGTCTCGCGCGCACCCAGCAGCACGTCTAGTTCGGCTCCTTCGACATCGATTTTTAGGCAATCTACTCTTAAATTCCTTTCTCGTGCAAATTCGTCAACGGTGATCATCGTGACCGGAATTTCCACTTTACTCCGCGCAGTTTTCACGAGCGAATTTGCATTTGAGATCGTATCTCCAGTGTCGAAGAAAACGGTTTCGCCACATCGTGACGAGATTGCTTCTCGTCGTACTTCGACAATTTCCGAACAATCATTTAGAGTCACAACCTGTTCTAAAATACTTCGTGTAAAAGGTGTCGGTTCAAAAGAAAAAACCTTGCCCTCAATACCCACGAGCCTAGCTGTTGTCACGGCAAAAAGCCCGACGTGCCCGCCAATATCCAAAACAGTAGCTCGTGGTTTTAAATTCTGTCGAAAGAACCGAAAAGTTTCAGGTTCATAATCTTTTTCGTAATATCGACTCCAGCGAACCGGAAGTCGGATACGTTCGCCGCTGATTGTTCGTTGAATGCCCGAGCCCAAAGTTAAGGCATCTAGTGTTTTGTATGCGAGTTCTTTGACTAAATGCTGCATCATTATGTATGAAACGGATTCCAGATGGTGCCTTTTCTCACAGCGGAGAGTTCGCTTACGAGTTCGTCTCGCTTCTCGATCACGAATACATAGGGATATTGATGGATTGAGTAAACCTGCTGCTGAAATGGCGTAGTCTTGAAAGTACCAGAATTAGACACTACGCCCTCAGTACTATTCATTTCATTTTGAATACCGTTCATGTAGGCCGTCAATTTCATTCGGCATCCAGAGACATCTTCACACAAATATACTCCACCCGGGCTGATAAACGGTAATATTTCTTCTAACGTAACGATTTGCTGCTCAGCCAGATGGCCGCCATCATCTATCAAAATATCGACGCGAGGCACCTTTTCCTTAAATTCCTTCCAAAAGCTTCTACTCCCTTGATCGCCAATAACGATCTTTATATTTTCCTGCTCGTAATTTCTACACTCTTCAAGAATGTCAACACCATAAACTTTGCATTTGTCCCCAAAATAATTCTGCCACATTTTCAGGCTTCCGCCACTGTAAACACCAACTTCCACAATATGAACTTCTTTGCCGACGAACTTCTGAAAATGCCGTTCATATATCTCAAAGTAATGGAGAAATTTAAAAATCCCTCGACCTTCCGTGTTGGCGTGAAAGTAGTTTCTTAATCGTTCGTTCTCAAAGCAGTTCTTTTTCGCAACGACAGACTCGGCTTCTTTATATTTCCAAGATTGAGAAAACCTCATTCCTCTCTGCGCAAACATTGCATTGTCAATACCGAAAGCGACGGCCTTAAGGTTGGAAATCGCCCAAGAAAATAATTTGAAAAATCTCTTTGTGAAATTCATAGATCAATGCAGAGGAGGTATCAGATTTGTTACTTCTCAACCTCAAATGATAGCATGAACGAAATTATATTTAGTATTCATTGGCTCTCATCTTGCTTTTGGGTGTCCACGCGTTTAGCCTGTCCGGCGCTCCTTAATCGCTAGGCACCACCTTTTTTGCTTCTGCAAAGCCGACGGACAGTTAAGCTTCGCATTGGCAGTTACTCTCAATCACGCCATTGCGCGTAAGGAAGGTGAACAATGAAAAAAGTGCAGATATTGGTTATGCTCGGATGCATTCTAGGTGCCGCATATGCAATAGCGGCTCAGTCCTGCCCGCGAGGAGCAACCCCTCAATGTAATTGTCCTAATAGCACTGTACCAGTCACTTGCTATGGAGCTGTGCCCGATGACGGCGGAGGGGATTCGGCTGCAATACAACAGGCGATCAATAGAGTGCCGGACGGCTGGACAGTATTTTTTCCAGCGGGCGTCTATGTGATCGATCAGGGGCTCTATATGGAACGGAGCAACATTAACCTTCTCGGCGAGGGAATTCAAAGCGAACTCAAGACTCCCCAGCGTACGTCGCTTGAACCTTTTACGGTGCTCAGTATGCCGCGAAACGAGACATATCAATTCGGATGTGTTCCTGTGCCACCGTCGGCTCCCCCAGGCACCTACGTTTATAATAATACTCCCCGGAACATAACCATAGAAAAACTTGCATTTAATGGAGATTTCAACCAGCCGGATGGCTGTCCTGTTACCGAGGATTGCGGCCCGTTGAATGGCATATGGATATTGCAAGGCGAAGACATAACTATAAGGGATGTTCTTTTGAAACAATTTAGCCGCGAAGGAATCACTATTGCTCTCGGCTCCGTTATACCAAAGAACATCTTATTGCAACGTATCCGCACACAAAGTATACGGCGAACGGCGGTCTATTTTGGACTTGGTGAAAACTTGCGTTTGGAAGATAGCTCGCTTGAAGATGAAGGCAGCGGATGGCCGGAACATTCAAGCGTCGCAATCGACGTCGAAGTTGAAGGGGGTGACGTAGAGTGCCATTTCGGTGGCGTGCTTCCAGAACATATTCACGGCGGATATGTATATAACTCGACGATCAAAAACACTCTCATCATAAGTCCGACTTCGGAAGAGTCAAGAGGTGGAGTAAACTTTACCCCGGCCCAAGGTCCGATCCGAAAAGCACTGTTTCAGGGCAATGTTGTAGTTAACTCTACAGGTGTTACAACTGCTGGATATCCATATCCTGCGGATCCGCCATACGATGATGTGCGAGATCCCAGGGTGGGCGATTCTCGACTCATTAGAGAGCTTGATATTTCGCAAAACTGGATCTCTAATCTACATACTTCCGCCGTATATCCATGGGGCAATATGTCGGTTCAATTCGAGTATACTGGCTACGCTCCGGATGCCTATGGACCCAATGATGTTCGTTTCAATGACAACACTCTGACGTTCTTCCCCAATTCGGATAATTATCGAAATATGCGTTTTTCCGCTGTGAGGAATCTCTCTGGTACGAATAATAAAACCTTTCGACCGTACATTGTCAATACATCTGGAGACCCGCAAGCGGGAAGCGAAAACTTTGTCTGGAATAAAACCGTTACCTCTGCCGCGCCAACAAACATGCAAATCACAAACACGCTTGATAATGGTTGGCCAGGCTCGCGCCTTGCATGTGACGATCCCTCCCATCTTCCAGAATGGTATTTCTGTAGTCTTACCGGAAAGAGCAATCAACTCACATGGATAGATAATGGAGCTGACACGCCAACACAACCTCCGATCATACGGTTCGCAGACGTGTGGGCAGAGCGTCTGGTGGTAAATATCGAGGAGCCGAATCGCCAACCGGTTCGGCTTATGATTTACAAAAATGGGATACCCGAAGGATTAAAGACTGTACCCTCGTCGGCGAATACTTATATCTCATTATCTAGGAAACCGATCCGAGGAGACTTCTTCGAGCTAAAGGCCTTCAATGAAAATGGCTGGTTCGGGGATTATTCATTTCTATACTAAGTCTTCGGACTTCTAATCAGAAAGAGTGGGTGAGCGTAGTGTTCACCCACCTAAAACATCTGAACACAATTCGCGTGCTCTCAATAATCATTATTACCTCCGGTGGGCAAGTTGCCCTGATAGATCTCGTTGCCGCTTTTCACAAATTCTTTTGCTTTTTCGCTCATTCCGACCGCAAGAGCTTTTTCAGCCTCAATGTTTTGTGCGTTGGCGTAATCACGCACGTCCTGCGTGATCTTCATCGAGCAGAAGTGCGGGCCGCACATGGAACAGAAATGGGCGAGTTTTGCACCTTCGGCGGGAAGCGTTTCGTCGTGAAATTCTTTTGCCTTTTCAGGATCGAGGCCGAGATTGAATTGGTCTTCCCAGCGAAATTCAAAACGTGCTTTGCTTAACGCATTGTCGCGATACTGCGCTCCGGGATGTCCCTTTGCGAGGTCCGCGGCATGAGCGGCGAGCTTGTATGTGATCACGCCTTCCTTTACGTCTTGTTTGTTCGGCAAGCCTAGATGTTCCTTTGGCGTGACATAGCAAAGCATCGCCGTCCCGAACCAGCCGATCATCGCGGCGCCGATGCCGCTAGTGATGTGGTCGTAGCCAGGCGCAATGTCGGTCGTCAGCGGGCCGAGAGTGTAAAACGGAGCTTCGCCGCAGATCTCAAGCTGCTTGTCCATATTTTCTTTGATCAAGTGCATCGGCACATGGCCCGGCCCTTCGATCATGGTCTGGCAGTCCATTTCCCAGGCGATCTTTGTGAGTTCGCCAAGCGTGTCGAGTTCGGCAAATTGGGCTTCGTCGTTCGCGTCAGCGATGCTTCCGGGCCGCAGGCCGTCACCAAGCGAAAATGCTACATCATAAGTGCGCATGATCTCGCAGATCTCACGAAAACGAGTGTAAAGAAAACTCTCTTCATGATGAGCGAGACACCATTTTGCCATAATCGAACCGCCGCGTGACACGATGCCGGTCGTTCGCTTTGCAGTCATCGGAATGTAGGGAAGCCGCACGCCGGCATGAATCGTGAAGTAATCAACTCCTTGCTCGGCCTGTTCGATAAGCGTGTCGCGGTAAATTTCCCAAGTAAGGTCTTCGGCTTTGCCGTTCACCTTTTCGAGTGCCTGATAGATCGGAACAGTTCCGATCGGCACGGGAGAATTACGAAGTATCCATTCGCGAGTCGCGTGGATATTCTTGCCGGTCGAAAGGTCCATCACAGTGTCGGCTCCCCACAGTGTTGACCAGCGCATCTTCTCGACTTCTTCCTCGATTGATGACGCAATTGCGGAATTGCCGATATTTGCATTTATCTTGACGAGGAAATTGCGCCCTATGGCCATCGGTTCGGATTCGGGATGATTGATGTTGTTCGGAATGATCGCCCGCCCGCGAGCAACCTCGTCACGGACAAATTCCGGTGTGACAAACTCCGGAATGGAAGCGCCGAATGATTCGCCGCGATGTTGATGGTTCAAAGAGCTTCTGTCGCTTCGATCAACGCAGGCTAGCAGCCTGCGTTCCGACGCCCGGCCCAGATTTTCGCGGATCGCGACGTATTCCATCTCCGGGGTAATGATACCCTTGCGGGCGTAGTGCATCTGTGTGACGCATGCTCCGTTCTTTGCTTTTAATGGAGCGCGCCGAAGGCCCGGAAATTCTTCGAGAGCACCTTGATCTTTAACACGAGCTATTTCCTCGGCTCCTTTGGTCAAGTAACCGTTATCCTGCGGCAAGATCTCGCGTCCTTTGTATTCCTCGACATCGCCGCGCCCGACGATCCAATCACGACGCAGTGCAGGCAAACCTTCGCGCACGTCACATTTTGTATCGGAATCGGTCCAAACACCGCTTGTGTCGTAAACCCGGACAGGCGGATTTTCTTCGAGATTGCCGTCAAAATCCTTTGACGGCGACAGTGCGATCTCGCGAAACGGGACGCGTAAATTGGTTTTTGTTTGATTGACTGTTTTGCCGTTGGTTTCGATGTAGATCTTACGCGAACTCGGCAGTGTTACTTCATTACTGGTTTTTTCTTGTATTTCTGACATTGTTTTTCTCCCTTCGTCGGTATTATCCGCATCAGGTTTTTAGGGTCTTGTCCTTTTGAACAACTCTCAGCTTCATGGCTCCCCTGAAAACTTAACTGCACTATAAATTGTATGCTATAAACACAGTTTCCTAAAAATCCTGCCCGCTATACGGCAAACAGTATTTTTTCTTACAACCTTTTCTGAGACGCGCTATACTAAAGATGGTGTTAATCATTGATAAACATCACAATAAATCTCGAACTATGAAATGGCCTCTTTTAGGAATAATCGTCGTACTTTGCCTACAGTTGGGATTTACGGCTTTTAACTCGCATGATCGCCCGATCGAGTCGTTGATTGCTGTCAATGAGCTGACGCGCGGGACTAACCCTGTCGCCGATCTAAATGAAGATTTGACCGTTACGCATTCACCGAAGCATTTCTTGACCAGGGAGAAGATAGTTTTGGCTTCGACTTGGCGACGTAAAGCACTTATCGTTGAACCCGCTTATGTTTCCGGTAAAAGAAATCTCAATACTGCGGACTCTGCTAAATTCAGAAGAATGTCGAGATATGTGGCAATGCAAAGGCCTTTCGAATCGACCGTAATTACATATCCGCGAGTGATAGGGGCTGTCTCGGAATCTGACAATTACCCGATCACACCTCAGACAGGTTTCGTCGTTACACAAGAAAAAAGATCATTTATCTCAAAGACCGCTTCCATCCTAAAAAAACCCTATACATGGCTAAAAGCACTTGGTTCTAAGATCAATTAGACTTTTTACCACGGCCAGATGTTGGCTTTTCGTTTCTTTTTCTTTACATCCGTAATTGTCGTGATGCCGAATGTAAGGCATCAAACATTCATACCGCAGCAGACTTGTTAATATTTTCTCGTCCGAATAAAAAACCGTTTTTACGGTTGAGGAGAATATTATGAAAAGTCTGCTTTCGTATATGTTTGTTGGATGTTTGGCGGCCTTCGGGCTAAGTGCGTGCGGTGGTGAAAACAATACCACTGTTAATGTAAATCGAACATCCGCTAATACTACCGGTAAGGTGATGAATACGGCAGGTAATGCTGTCAATACGGTTGCGAATGCCGTAAGCAGCATTACAACGACCAGCCCCGAGAGCTTTATGAAAGAAGCTGCTCAGGGCGGGATGGCTGAGGTGGAAATGGGCAAGCTCGCCGCATCAAAGGCGACAAATCCTGAGGTCAAAAAATTTGGCCAAATGATGGTGACCGATCACACAAAGGCAAATGCCGAGCTAAAGGCGCTGGCCGCGACGAAAAAGGTGGAACTGCCTGCCGACATGGGTTCACATAAATCAACTATAGATAGTCTTTCAAAAACTTCGGGTGCCGATTTTGATAAGTCGTATGTTGACGCAATGGTCAAGGATCACGAGGACGACGTTGCGGCATTTGAAAAACAGGCGGATAAGTCGGCCGACGCTGAATTAAAGGCATTTGCTGCAAAGACTTTGCCGACACTTAAAAAGCATCTGGAAGCCATTAAAGCAATCCAGGCGAAGATGAAATAAAGAATAAACTGAGGAGTAAATATGATAGACAAAAATGATATTCAGGAAGATATGGCCGTTGTAGGTTCGGACGGCGAACACGTCGGTACGGTCGATAAGGTTGAAGACGACCAGATAAAATTAACAAAGAATGATTCGCCAAATGGCCAGCATAACTTCATCCCGTGCGATATGGTCGATTCGATCGACGGCGACACCGTTACACTATCGCTAACATCAGAAGAGGCAATGGAAAGTTTCGAAGAGGACAGTGTGATACCCGAAGCCGGAAGTGCGACCGGTGGAGCCTAAAAAGCTCAGATAATATTTACGGCTCAAACTACGAATCGAGAGGCTCTTAGAAATCAAGTGTACATTGCTCTTAATTACACTGACATTTTCTAAGGGCCTTTTAATCCTGTAGATAAATTTCTTCTTCACCGTTTTTGATAACAATCGACAACAGTATGATATAAACGATTTATTCGAACTGGCTATATGGTTAATTTGGGTATGACAATTTTATTCGCGGTTGTTTCCGCATTAGCCTTTGCATGTTCGCCTGCTGGGTTGGCTGAAAATACCGTTGTTACGACGACGGCTGGCGAGGTTAAGTTTCGGGTCGAGACGGTTGCAACCGGCTTAGAGATTCCGTGGGCGTTTGCTTGGCTTCCTAATAAGGACATGCTCGTGACGGAACGCAAAGGCCGCGTGAGGCTCATTGAGAAAGGCAAGCTGCGCGATGGGCCTGTTTTCACAGTGCCAGATGTCGAGCCGACTGGCGAGAGTGGTTTGATGGATATCTCGCTCCATCCCGATTTTGCTAAAAACGGATTTGTCTATTTGGCCTATTCCTACAACAAGGACGGTAAGCAGGTAAAGGTTGTCCGCTACATTTATAGGGACAATAAGTTTGTTGAAGACAAAATAATCGTCGATCATGTGCCGGGTGCGCCGAATCACGCCGGGATGCGATGCCGCTTTGGGCCGGACGGCAAACTTTATGTTACGACGGGCGAAGCCACCGATTGGAACCTGGCGCAGAAAACGGATTCGATCGCGGGAAAGACACTGCGGTTAAACGACGACGGAACCGTGCCGAAAGATAATCCGTTCGTCGGCAAAGAGGGCTATCGGCCTGAGATATGGACGATCGGCAACCGTAATGCTCAGGGCCTCGCTTTTCAACCAAGCAGCGGCCTCGTATTTGAAACCGAGCACGGGCCGAGCACCTTTGAAGGCCGAGGCGGCGGCGGCGATGAAGTAAATATCCTTGAAGCCGGAAAAAATTACGGCTGGCCCGAGATCCACCATAAACAAACACGCGAAGGAATGGTCTCGCCGCTGCTCGAATACACGCCGGCATGTGCTCCCGGCAGCGCGATGTTTTACAACGGCTCGATCTTTCCAACTTTTAAAGGAAACTTTTTTTTCGGCTGTCTGCGCGGCACTAGAATTATTCGCGTAGTGCTTGACGGACGCAAAGTGGTCAGTCAGGAGAATCTACTCGAAGGCTCATACGGCCGCATACGCGAAATGGCAGAAGGTCCCGACGGCTATATCTATTTTTCAACATCAAATCGCGACAGTAGAGGCTCGCCTGCCAAAGACGATGATCGGATATTGCGGCTCGTACCGGAAACTCAGAAGCCAATACGTTAAATTGTCAAATATCAATTCATAACGAATTCGTGGACATTTAGGTTTGCACCTTTTGATCATTTTTATGAGCTATTGTCTTTTAAAACATCTACTGATCGCAGCAAGTGTCATTTGTTTACTCGGCACTATTATTTTTGGGCAGCCAAAGCTTGTTCCTCATAACGTCACGTTGAAAGACGGCAAGTCCTTCGATCTAAATTTGCCGGCCGAATTTGAGATCATTCCGGCGGCCGAAGGTTTGAAGCGAGTTCGCTTTTTTGCAAAGGCTCCGGACGGCCGCATTTTTGTGACCGATATGTACAACCTGACGGACAACAAACGCGGAGCGGTCTATATCCTTGACGGCTGGAATGCCGCAACGGGTAAATTTGAAAGAGTAATTCCATACATGACCGATCTCAGAAACCCTAACAGCTGCCAGTTCTATCGCGACAACAATGGACAGGATTGGTTTTATCTCGCCGAGACTGACAAACTGACGCGACGAAAATTTACGTTCGGCGAAACCAAACCAACCGACAACGCACCGCAAACGCTGGCAAAGTTTCCTGATTACGGTCTCAGCTACAAATACGGCGGCTGGCACCT